>JAKIYB010000675.1 GCA_022708765.1 Armatimonadota bacterium
CGTGGCCCAGGCTCGAGGATGCGGGGTCAAGTCAGGCGGACGCGGGGTAATAACACCGTGGTGGTGCATAATTGCCGCCAGGGTTCCCTGCTGTAGCACAGGCTGGTTCTCCAGCAGCACGGACACGGCGCGGATGAGCGCATAAGCTGAGGTATTCGCATGGTCGCCACACGGGAAGGTGCCATGCCGGGACGTCTGAAAATCAATGCGCGCCAATACCTGGTGCCGGGTAGGACGCCGCACTGTCTCGGCTTGCCAGCGCTCCGCGCAGCGTTGCCACGCCTCGGTGAGTTTCCCGGCGTCATGCCAGAGGACGCACAGCCGCAGCCACTGCTCCATCTCCACCAACGGCATGCGCCAACGCTTTCCCAATTGCCGCAGTACGAAACGATACCAGGGCAGTGACTGCTCTACCGCCGCCAGAACCTCCGCGGCATGATCCTGATACGACTCGACATGCTGGTCAAATGGCGCCCATTTGGTATGCTGCTCGGGAAGGCGTATGCTTTCGTAGGAAGTGCCCGGCATCAGTTCCAACCCGACAACAGGATCATAACTCACCGCGTCGGCGTTCAACACTACCAGCCGGGAGGCAGCGTGGAATTCCTCCGCGTGCCGCACCACTGACCAGGTCGGTGGTTGTTCGGGACCAGCGGGCCAGCGCGGTAGCAGCGCGAACCACTCTGCGGGAGCGCCGCTGGCCTGCCACTGCCGCCAACCTCGTTCGAGTGATGGTACCGCCAGCGAGAAGCGCTCAAGCTCGAAGGGATCGGTCACCGTCTCCGGCATGCGATGCAAGCAGACGCCCACCCGTGAGAACAGCGCCGGCGGGAAGCTCTCGCGCGCCTCCATCACCTCACGGATTGCGGCTTCCGCTTCTCCGGCTCCCAACGGCTGCCGCACCGCGTCCGGCAGTTCAGCGTCGCTGGCGGTTTCCCACAGTTCGTCAAGCGCAGCCAGTTCCTCGGGGAACGACTTCTCTATTCCGTCCGCCAGCCGCGCCAACAGCGCGTCGGCAGTGGGCGCGGGATAATATTCGCCCGGTGCAAATTCGCTCACTCGCCCCACCATCACTTCGCCTTGTTCGCCCGGGCGCCGGCCGCAACGGCCTGCGCGACGCAGCAGCGCGTCTGGTGGCGCGGGATCGGTGATGAGCAAATCAACTGAGATATCCGCCGCCACCTCGATGCCCGGCGTTGTGACGAGGATCGTACGCTGCCCGGATGTCGTGAAGGCGTCAATTACGCGCGCCGCGATGGTATCGCGTTCACGGAAGAACTGATGCTGATGCAATAGCAGGAGTTCGGTCTGCCGGAAGCCATGCGTCATCTGTCCCCGCAGCGCGCGGTAGAGCATCTGCGCGCCGCGTACGGTGTTGCAGACGATCATCGTGCGCGTCTCATGTCGGCGCAGTATCGTTTCCGAGGGCACCGTGGAAAGTGCTTCCCAGGCGCGCGTTCCGCCACCGTCATACTCGCTGGCGTCAATGAGATCGGCGTCGAGCAGTTCCGCCACCCGCGTGCAGAGCGCCCACGGCCAGGTGGCGGTCATGAAGAGACAGGGGGCCATCGGCAAGTAAGCGCGAAGCAAGCCGATCCAGGCAAGGAGGTGTGTGCGTGATGCCAGTGCAGGGAATTCATCGAAGACCAGATACGCGCCGAGAAGCGCGCCGGCATTGATATTTCCCAGCCCGGGGTGCAAACCCATCGGACGAGTGAGTGCAATGCTTAAGAGTTCTTCCGGAGTGGTAAGCACGGCATCACTGAGCAGGAAGGGGTCGAAAGCATCGCCCTCTGTCTGTACGCCCACGCGCAGGCCGCCGTTGGCGTCTGCCAGCGCTTGCAGGCGGCGCTGCAGGCCGCTGAGTGAAATGCCACCCGGCACGGCGTGTAGCAACGACGGCGGAAAATCATACGGATACTGCCGGCTGGCAATCCACGCGGACCAGGCGGCGATGGCCTTGCCGCTGG
>JAKIYB010000676.1:0-273 GCA_022708765.1 Armatimonadota bacterium
CCCTTCGTTTGGATCAAACGCGACCTGACGCGCGACGAAGCGCGCGCGATAAAAGCCACCCCCTACCCCGGCGTGGAGGTGAAACAGGACGGCTGGCGCTATACCGTGAGCATCGCGCCCGAGAAACTGCCGCAGAGCAGCGGTGTCACCGAGCAACTCGCGAAGGCGCTGGACATAGAGCATGACGCACTGGTCGCCGTCATCGGCGACCTGGAAGCCGTCCCGTCAACGGAAGCGCAGGCGACGGCCAGCGCCACCGCGACAACGACGCAA
>JAKIYB010000676.1:293-1959 GCA_022708765.1 Armatimonadota bacterium
CTCCGCGCCGCCTGCCGGGCCTCTTCCCCGAAGGCCGGCGCCGCGCGGTGGCGGAGCTGCGCTTTGACGGCATCACCTTCACGCGCCAGACCGCGAATTACTCGGTGGGCGTGGACCCGCGCGTCTATCTGGCTCAAACGCCGCCCGTGTCGCCCAAATTCGTCGCCGACGCGCTGGCGCCCGTGCTGGAGATGTCCACGAGCAGCGTGCTGGCACGGCTGCAGTACCGCCCGCGCTTCGTCTGGCTCAAACGCGGCATGCCGGAGGAGATGCTGGAGGACGTCACGCGCCTGCAGGGGACCATGTGGGTGGTAGAGCCGGGCCGGGTGCTTGCGGACTACCCGGAGCACTCCACACCGGAAAAGGCGATGGACAGCGCGGTGGAGCAGCTTGACTACGTGCTCAATACGGTGCTGTACGGCAAGGGCAAGCCGCGAGTCATCACCAGCGACGCGGTGCGCGCGGCGTTGCGGCCCGGGGCGCCCGGCGGCGCCCTGTACCGGGGCGACGCCTCGGTGAAAGTGGCGCGCTACATGTTTTACAAGCCCATCCCCGGGGTGATGTACGGGCTGCCCGGCATTAACGTGCGGCAGGAACGCCGCCGCTATTATCCCTACAATACGCTGGCCTCCGCCTCGCTGGGGCTGGTGAAATATGGGCCCACGGGCGCGTATGGGGTCTTCGGCCTGGAAGCCACGCAGGACGCGGTGCTGCGCGGCAAAGACGGCGAGGAAGAGAAGGAGATTGACGCCCGCCAGGTGACGATCCCCGAGCGCCGCTGGCGACGGGAGCCCAAGCATGGTCGCGATGTCATGCTCACACTCGATCTGGCCATCCAGCAGGCGGCGGAGCGCGAACTGGCGAAAGCGGTCGCCGCGCACAAGGCGAAAGGCGGCACCTGCATCGTCACCGATCCCACCACCGGCGAGGTGCTGGCGCTGGCCGTCGCCCCCTCCTGGGACGCCAACGCGCCCGGCGCCAGCGGCATGGAACTGGTGAATCACGCCATCAGCAACGTCTACGAACCCGGCTCCACCTTCAAGCTGGTGGCGACGATGGGCGCGCTGGAAGAAGGCATTGCGGCTGATAAAAAAATCATCACAAATTGCACCGGCTCGCTGCATGTCGGACCCGGGCGCCCCATCGGTGAAGCGCACAACTCTCACGGTCCCACCGACCCGGGCCGCCTGCTGGAAGTCTCCTGCAATATCGCCGCCGCCACGCTGGCGATACGCCTGGGCTCGGATGATTTTCTGAAGTGGTGCAAAGCACTCGGCTTCAGCACGCGCACCGGCATCGAGCTCGCGGGCGAAGCCCGCGGCCGCCTGAACGCGGAGGAATTGCATAAGCGGCCCACGCTGGCGCGCATGGGTTTCGGGCAGAGTCTGAACGTCACGCCGCTACAGATGGTCACCGCCTACGCCGTGGTGGCGAATGGCGGCGAGTGGATTCAGCCGCACCTGGTAAAAGGCACGGTGGACGACAAAGGGAACATCGTCGAGCAAAGCGTTGAGCGCCGGCGGGTCTGCTCCGAGAAGACCGCCGCGCTGCTGCGCGGCTATCTGGAGCGCGTGGTCGCCGGCGAGCACGGCACCGGCGGGCGCGCGGAAATCCCCGGTTATCGCGTGGCCGGCAAAACCGGCACCGCGCAGAAAGCGCTGGGGGG
>JAKIYB010000677.1 GCA_022708765.1 Armatimonadota bacterium
CTGGCAGACATCGCAGCGGACGGTGATCGGTAGGAACTCAATCTCCAGCACCGAGCCGGCCGCCGGTGTCTCCTTTGTCAGTACTTCATACGCGAACCGCAGGTAGTCCGGCACCACCTGGCGCATCGCCCCCACCACCACGCGCACGCGCGTCAGCCGTGCCGGCACCGGTTGGACAGCCGCCAGTTCGATCAGTACCGCGTTCACCAATGCTTCACTGATAGCGAATTCATGCATGAGGATTCACCCCTTCTCCTTTCCCTGTCTTCGGCAAAGGCGGGGGAGAGATGGGCGGCTGACTCTTCCAGCGGTGGTGGAACCACATCCACTGGTCAGGAGCTTCGCGGATAGCTTCCTCAATGATGGTTGTCAGACGCTGGGTGAGCGCGCGCACATCCTCGTCCTTGTTGCCGGTGGGCTGGGCGGCAAAGGGCGGCTGGAAGACGACGTGGATGGTTTCGTCCGGTTGGCGGTAGGTAAACACGGGCAGGAGCATCGCGCCGGTGCGCAGGGCGATGGCTGCCGGGCCGATGGCCGTTTTCGAAGGATGGCCGAAGAAATCCACGAAGATGCCGTCCATATCATGCTGGTCGGGTAGAATGGCCAGCATACGGTTCTCTTTCAGAACGCGGATGGCAGGCAGCAGATCGCCACGGGCGAAGACGCGCATGCCTGAGCTCTCGCGGATGCTGTTGATTATAGCGGTTGTCGAAGGCAATTCGGAATTGCGCGCGATGACATCCAACGGGTACCCCTCCAGCAGCAGGCGTGAGCCCATCAACTCCCAATTGCTGAAGTGCGCGGTAATGAGCAGCACGCCCCTGCCGGATTCGAAAGCGGCGCGCAGGTGTTCTTCTCCGATGAAGATGACGCGCTGGCGTATTTCTTCCGGCGTCATTGAAGGGATGCGCAGAAATTCCAGTGCCGACTTGCCGAAGTTGATGCAGACTTGGCGCGCGAGTATGGTGGCTTCTCGCGCAGTGAGCGAGGGAAATGCGCGGCATAAATTGGCGATGGCCCGAGTGCGATGTGACTTGATACAGGAAAAATAGAGCAGACCGAGCATGCGACCGAGAGATGAGGTACGACGCGCCCCACCGCAGTTGACATACGCGTAGAGCAGATGAATGCAGCGGTCAGCGACCCACTTCTCCAGACGTTTCAGCAGCGGTTTTTTCGGTATTGACATGTTTGAATAGTGTAGCACGCTCGCGTGATGGGTGCCAAGTCCGCAGTTGGGGTAACCGCGCGCAACGGCAGGATAATCGGCGTGTCTGATTGAATACATTCGGTATCACGATAGGAAAGCAGGCAGATATGCTGCGCGCGTATGTGGAGTCCATTCACGGAGAAAGCGCCCGCGTACTCATCGGCGATGAGGCGGTGGCAATTTCTATTCCCGTCCACCTGTTGCCCCCTGCTGCGAGAGAGGGTACCGTGCTGCGCCTCAATATGACCGTTGATCAGGCGGCCTCGGTGCGGCTGCGCGGCCAGGTGGGGGAGACACGGCCATGAGAATCGCGCTGCTGCTGGCAATCCTCCTCCTCTGTGCTCTCCTGGCGCTGGCGCAGGAGAAGAACGTGCCGCTGAAGCAGCAGATGCGGCTGGCGTGGCCTGCTGGTGCGGCGGCGGTGCCGCAGGAGTGGCTGGTTTGCGGCGAGTTTCCGCTGCCAGTGGCGGCGGAAAAGGACGCATCCGTTGCGCTGCTCGGTCTGCGCAATGACTACCTGCAGGGGCGCGGCGGGGAAGCGGTCATCCGACCGAACGCCGGCATGAGTCATAAGCGCCCCAACGGCACGGTGACGGCATGGCGTGCCTTCACACCATCCGGCGACACGCTCTATTTCAGCAGCGCGTTCTATACCCATCCAAGCGAAAACGTGGTCTGGTACGCTTATACCACGCTGCATCGCGCCAAGGCGGGCAAGGCGGCGCTGGCGGTGAACAGCAACGGGG
>JAKIYB010000678.1 GCA_022708765.1 Armatimonadota bacterium
GCCGGTGGGCTGGGCTTTGCGCTGCTTGCCTGTCTTGGGGCAACCTTCCAGCCAGGCGCGAAACTTGCTATCGAACTCTCCCGACTGGAGGAACGCCTGGCCGGTACGTCTCTCTGCCTCACCGGCGAAGGCCGCACTGATGCGCAGACTGCCTATGGCAAACTGCCCACTGCCGTCGCTGCCTGCTGCGTCCATGCCGGCATCCCCTGTGTCGGCCTCTCCGGAGCCCTCATGGACGAGTGGCATGCCCTGTATGCCCACGGCTTCACCGCCCTCTTCGCCATCAGTCAGCACCCCCAGGAACTCTCCGAAGCCATCGCCGACACCGCCGGTAATCTCGCCGATGCCGCGGAAGCGGTCGGACGGATGATGGCGGCGCCACGCTGATCTCGGAAACCGCCCCATGTTTTCTTCAGGTAATTGTCCATCTCCCCGCTTGACGGATTCACCTTTCTTTACTATTATACTATGTAGATTAGTTGCGTTTGCATGATTGCTTCTAAAGGAGAACCACAATGCGTGGTTCCACATTCTGGCGTGCCTGCGTTGCTGAAGCGGTCGGCACGGGCATTATTGTGTTCTTCGGCACCGGAGCCGTGATGGCGGCGGTGCTCACTGGCGCGCAGATCGGCCTCGGGCAGGTGGCGATAATGTGGGCGGTAGGCATTACGCTGGCTATTCACGCCACCCGCGCGATTTCCGACGCGCACCTCAATCCGGCAATCACCCTCTCCTGCGCGCTCTTCCGCGGTTTTCCCTGGTCGCGCGTCATCCCCTACATGCTGGCACAGGTCGTAGGAGCGGCCATCGCGTCCGGAATCCTTTTGACCCTCACCCACCCCCTTATCAGCGCTTTCGAGGCCGCGCATGGCATCGTTCGCGGGCAGCCAGGCAGCGAGTTGACGGCGATGATGTTCGGAGAATATGCGCCCAATCCGGCGTTACTGGCTTCAACGCCCGCCCTGAAAGCCGTGACGCTGCCCGTCGGCATGCTGGCGGAAGCCATCGGCACGGGCATATTGGCCTTTGTGGTCTTCTTTCTCACGGACAGGCGCAATGCCGGCCGCGCCGGCGATAGCTTCACCCCGGCGCTCATCGGCCTGACGGTCGCCGCCATCATCAGCCTGCTGGCGCCCATCTCGCAGGCTGGCATTAATCCCGCCCGGGATTTCGGCCCACGCATTGTCGCGCTGTTCGCCGGCTGGGGCGCGGTGGCCATTCCCGGCCCGGATTGGAGCGCCCTCTGGGTCTATATCGTCGCGCCGCTCATCGGCGGCCCGGTCGGCGCCGGCCTGGCGCATGGGCTGTATCGCGGGCAGACCGAACCTGCCGTGGAAACGGCGGCGACCGAAACCGTCGTCGCCTGAATGTGATGATATCACTTGAAATGAAGGGAACACTATGAGCACGACAATGATACTCGTCGGCGGTTTTCTGGGCGCTGGCAAAACCACCCTGCTGGGTCAGGTGGCAAAGCACCTGCTGCGCCGTGGGAAAAAAGTGGGATTGATTACCAATGACCAGGCGGCGGACCTGGTGGATACCGGCTTCCTGCGCGACCTGGGGCTTACCGTCGAAGAGATCGCCGGCGGGTGTTTCTGCTGCCGCTTTGGTCAACTCATAGATACGGCTGACGCCCTGGTAGAGGAATCCAGCCCGGACATCATCATCGGTGAACCGGTGGGAAGCTGCACCGATATTTCCGCCACCGTGTTGCAGCCGATCAAGGATCTGCATGGCGACCGGTATGCGCTGACGTCATTCTCCGTACTGGTGGATCCCGACCGGCTGTGGGAGGTGCTGGAACCGCGCCGTCACAGTCCGCTGCACCCCTCCGCGCGCTACATCCTGCGCAAGCAGCTCGAAGAGGCTGATCTTATTGTAGTCAATAAAGTTGACACCCTTGATGAGGCTGACC
>JAKIYB010000679.1 GCA_022708765.1 Armatimonadota bacterium
GAGGTCGTGCACGTTCACCTCGGCGTCCACCACCAGGATGGTTTTCGTATTCGCGAGCTGCCCCAGCCCCCAGATGGCATGCATCACCTTGCGCGCATGGCCGGGAAACTGTTTTTTGATGGAGACGATGGCCAGGTTGTGAAAGACGCCGGCGATGGGCAAGTTCAGGTCCACGATCTCCGGCAGCATCATCTTCACCAGCGGCAGGAAGAGGCGCTCGGTGACTTTGCCCAGGTAACCATCCTCCATCGGCGGCCGGCCGACGATAGTGGAGGGGTAGATGGCATCTTTCCGATGCGTGATGGCGGTGACATGGAAGACGGGGTAGTCGTCCGCCAGCGAGTAGTATCCGGTGTGGTCGCCGAACGGTCCTTCCCGGCGGCGCTCGCCGGGGTCCACGTAGCCCTCGATGACGAAATCAGCGTCGGCGGGCACCTCCAGGTCGTTCGTCAGGCACTTCACCATCTCCACCGGCTTGCGGCGCAGGAAGCCGGCGAAGATCATCTCGTCAATGCCTTCCGGCAACGGCGCGGTGGAAGCGTAGGTGATGGCCGGGTCGCCGCCCACCGCCACCGATACCGGCATGCGCGTGCCCTGCCGCTCGTGCGTCGCGTAGTGCCGGGCGCCGGTCTTGTGAATCTGCCAGTGCATGCCGGTGGTGCGGGCATCGAAGACTTGCATGCGATACATGCCGCAGTTGCGCCGTCCCGTTTCTGGATCGCGGGTAAAGACCATCGGCAGCGTGAAGAAGGGGCCGCCGTCCTCCGGCCAGCAGGTCATCACCGGCAGCCGGCCCAGGTCGGGTGGGTCCATCGTCACCTGCTGGCATGGGGCGCTGCTGACCGTCTTCGGTAGCCAGCCGGCGGCTTCCGCGAGCCTGGGAAGCTGCTTCAACTTATCCACCATGCTGGTGGGCGGCTCGAATTTCACCCAGCCGAGGATACGCTCGGCCAGTTCCTCCAGCGGCGCCCCCAGCGCGAATTCGGTGCGCGCCAGCGTACCATACAACCCGATGACCAGCGGGAAAGCGGCGCCCTTCGGATGCTCCACCAGCAGCGCAGGTCCGCCGCGCTTCACCAGCCGGTCCGCTATCTCGGTGATATCCAGATAGGGATCAAGCTCCCGCGAGACGCGCACCAGCTCACCGCGCGTCTCAAGCTGTGCAATATAATCGGCTAATCCGGCAAAGGCCACAGTCTGCTCCTGAATACGAAGGATGAAGTAATCCTACACGATTCGCGGATTTGATGCCAGCGTACCACTCGCATCCCCCCCAGAAGCGTGGAACTTGCTTGCAGGAACTCCTCGCTCACCAGCGAAACTATGAATTTAAGCGATATACCGGATTGGAGGTGCGTATGTTTCGATGGCTCGTGCTGGCGCTCACGCTCTGTATTGTGTTCGCGGCGCAGGCGGCGGATTTTTCCCTGCGGGAGGAGGTAAATCGGTCGTGGACGCACGAGTGCGTCACCTTCCCGCTGACTGCCGCCCAGCAACAGGCGGCGCAGGCGGGACGGCCGCTGCTCGATGACGCGGGGAATCCGGTCGTTTATCAGGTCTTTACAGGAACGGACGGCAAAGCGCGCATTGCCTTCCAGACGGACCTGACACCGCTGGCGACGCGCGCTTTCACCTTCGCGGCGGCAGGCAAAGCAGAGATAGCCACCGATCTGAAGATCGAAGACACGGCGGCGGGCATTCGCCTGACCAACGGGCAGACGGGCATCCTGCTGGCGAAAGCGCCGGCTGAAGGCCACGGCCCAATCGCCGGCATTCGGCTGCGTTCGGGCAAGTGGGCGGGCGGCTCGCGATTGACCAGCGATGTGCCGGTCACCACCTATTCCGTGAAAGTCACCGCGCGCGGCCCTGTTTTCACAGAGGCGGTCTGCACCGTAGCCTTCGGCGAGAACGGCACCT
>JAKIYB010000067.1:0-11580 GCA_022708765.1 Armatimonadota bacterium
GGCGGACAACCGCGCGTTTCTGGTGGGGGTGTATCAGGCGCTGACTCAGTCGGAATCGCCGTCGTCGTAATCACGGTTACGCGCGGGAGGTATGAGGGAGTGTGGTGCCGTCGCCTACGCAAACCCTCACCCCCGCCCCTCTCCCAGTGGGAGAGGGGGGAATGATGTGGTGGCTCGACGGAGTCTCGCCCGCCAGGTAAAACGACTTTTCGATGACGATAAATGTGGGAGGTAATACCCATGCTGCTTGATAATCCGCGAAAACTGCGCGACCAGTATGCCGGGGCGCTGCTGGAGGATGTGATTCCGTTCTGGGAGCGGCACTCGCCGGACCGGGAGTATGGCGGGAGCGTGTTTGACACGGACAAGTTCGTCTGGCTGCAGGCGCGGCAGGTGTGGATGTTCTCCAAGTTTTTCAACGCGCTGGAGGCGCGGCCCGCGTGGTTGGAGATGGCGGCGCTGGGCGCGCGCTTCCTGGCCGACCATGGGCGCGATGTGAAAGGTGACTGGTACTTCTCCCTCGACCGCGCCGGCACGCCGCTGGTGCAGCCCTACAGCGTCTTCTCCGACTGTTTTGCCGCCATGGCCTTCGCGGAGTTCGGGCGCGCGAGCGGCGAGGCGTGGGCGACGGAGATCGCCGTCAAGACGTTTGAGCGCATCCTCGCGCGCTGGGACAATCCGAAGGGATCGTATAACAAACTCGTGCCGGGCACGCGGCCCATGCGCTCGATGGTGCTGCCGATGATCACGGTAAACCTGGCGATGGAACTGGGCGGCTCGATTCCCGACTACCCGGTGGAGGCGACGATTCGCGAGAAGCTGCGCGAGGTGATGGACGTCTTCGTGGACCGCGAAATGGAGCTCATCTACGAGAACGTCGCGCCGAACGGCACGCACCCCGACACCTTCGACGGCCGCCTCATCAACCCCGGCCACGGCATCGAGGCGATGTGGTTCGTGATGCACGCCGCCGACCAACTGGGCGACCGGGCGATGGTGGAGCGGGCCGCCGACGCGCTGGAGGAGCAGCTCGATTACGGCTGGGATGAGCAGTACGGCGGCATCTTCTACTTCATGGACGCGCTGGGCAAACCGCCGCAGCAGCTTGAGTGGGACCAGAAACTCTGGTGGGTGCATGTCGAGACGCTGGTGGGGCTTATCCTCGCCTACAAGCTGACCGGCCGCGAGAGCCTGAAGGCGTGGTACGACCAGGTGCACGCCTACACCTGGCTGCACTTCCCCGACCCCGAATATGGCGAGTGGTACGGCTACCTCAACCGCCGCGGCGAGGTGCTCCTTCCCCTCAAAGGCGGGAAGTGGAAAGGCTGCTTCCATGTCCCGCGCGGGCTGTTTATGTGCATGCGGTTTTTGGAGGAGATGGGGTGACGGGGAGGGAACCACAGATTGCGCAGATGAACGCAGATTAGGAGAATGAAGGATTGAGTGATAGGGAGTATATGAGCCATGCCGGAAGAACTCGAGCCGTTCAAGCTGCGCTATACTGACAAATCGCTGCACCAGCTCGCGTATGATGGTGACATTGACACTATCAGGCAGTGGCTGCTTACGGGTGGGAGCCCGAATATCCGCGACGCGAATGGGCAGACGCTGCTGCACGCCGCCGTGCATGGCGCTCACTATGATCTTGCTGCCTTGCTGCTGGCGCATGGCGCTGATGCCAACGCTTGCTCCGATGAATTTCCTTACCATACATATCCGGCGCAAACCGCCGCATATAACGGAAATGTGGCGATTCTGGACTTACTGGTGCAATACGGCGCTGACCTTACTGTTGAAACGGAAAATGGCTGCACGCTCATCCATCTGGCGGTCTTCAACAACGAAGTTACGGTGATGCAGTACCTGCTCGACCATGAGGCAGATATTGAGATTCCCGCGGAAGATGACGTGACTCCACTCACTTCAGCAACCATGCATGATTTCGTCGAAGCCACGGAATTGCTCCTGCGCACAGGTGCTAACCCGAACGCGGAAGACTCGTTCGGGATGACACCGCTCTCGCGGGTGAGTAATCCCGCAATTGTGCGCATGTTGATCGAGCATGGCGCGGATGTGAACCACGTCGGGCAGAACGGCATCACACCGGCTTTTAATGCACGATCATTAGAAGCGCTGGAGGTGTTGCTGGCGCATGGCGCGCGAATTGATATGGTTGACAACCGGGGGAATACGCTTCTCCATCAGGCCGCCGAAGAGATGATCCTCACTGACTCGGATGAAATCAGAGAATGTATCGTGATTCGACCGTTGCAGCAAGCCATGCGCATTGCAGAACTTTTCATCGAGCACAGCCTGGATATCAACGCCCGCAACCATGCCGGCAAGACGCCGATGGGAGTAGCGATCGAGGAAAAGAATGAGGAGTTGGCGGCTTTTCTGCGCGAGCATGGCGGGGTTGTATAGAGCGGTGGTTCGGGGAGGAACCGCAGATTTCGCGGATTTGCGCAGATGGGGAAGAATGAGGGATTGGGTATGGAGAGCTATTCAAAAGTATTAGTCGCTCGCTACAGTCCCGACAATCACTGCCACGTTGGTGAAGGTGAGGTGCTTTCTCTGCGACCCCGTGATACAATCAATGTCTCACGAACAGGAGTGGTTAAGCCGCAGCACCACTTTGTCAGCAGTCAAGATGGGAAAACGCAATCCAGGTATGGATGGGTACGGGAGTGCCAGCAGCCATTCACCCTAGACGATTTCATCGCGACGCACATAACCCCCTGGCGCGGCAAGGTTTTACCATCTGAACGTGAAGGCATACAGATCATGCTTCACGCGATCCAATCGTTACCCGAAGATACACCGGTTACCGCCGACTACTCGCTTTATGGGATCATCGAGAAGCGAGTCGAGCTTAAAGTCCACAAAGTGATCTTTTATCAGCGGTGACGATGCGAAAACAGGGGATGCTAGGGAACCGCAGATGGGCATGATACAAGAGAGCTGTTTTCGCGCCTTGCTAAGGCTGCGGCGCGACTAAGAACTTCATCATTTGATACAAGAAGGGGAAGGCGTTATTGCCTTCCCCTTTTCCTCTTTATCTGCGTCAATCCGCGTAATCGGCGGTTCCCTCTTTTCTTCCGTTACGCTTCCACCTTCGTCTTTACCGTCGCGGGTTTGCGGGAGAAGAGGATGAGGATGGCGACGACGCCGATGATGACACCGAGCCAGAGGCCGTTGACGACGCGCAGCAGGGAGAGCAGCACGGGGGTGTGGGCGTGGCAGAAGGTGTTGAGCACGTCCACCTGGCCGATGGCGCCACCGAGGAGGAGGATCATCGCCAGCGGGCGCAGGTTGCGCATGGCGGCGGCCATGCCCAGCAGGAAGAGGGGATGGCCAAGGAGGAATTCCTTGGTGCGCGGGCGGGCGATAAGGATCTGGTCGAGCAGCGCTCGTATACGCAGCTCCAACTCGCTGACGCCCACGCCGCCGTCGTTGCCGGAGCGCGCGATCATCAGACCCACCACCACCAGCGCGATGCCGGCGACGATGATGCCCCAGAGGTAGAGCGGCTGATTGAAGAAGCCCTTCAGATTCGTGGTGAGGCGCGCCCACCACGCGGAGACGCTTTCGCCGGCGCGGGCGAGACCGTCCGACACCAGCAGCAAGCCGAAGAGCAGCAGCGGCGCGGCCAGTGCCGCTTTCACGCCGACGAAGGCGTTCACCTTCACCAGGTAGCGGCCGTCCGCCAGCATGGCGGCGATGAGCAGCCCGCCGAGGACGGTAATGCCAGTGGTAATGAGCAGCGCGCGCACGGCGGGCCAGAGGCGTATGCCGGCTGTCATCAGCCGCTGCATCTCACGATATGCCCAGGTGAGCGCCAGCAGCGGGAAGGCGACCGCCGCCGTGATGCCGAAGCCCATGCGTCCCAGGTCGGGATTCACGAAAGCGAGCGCGAAAGACTTCAGCACGCCGAGGGCCAGCAGCACCAGCCCCACCGTCACCCACGGCCGCGGCCACTCCGCCGGCAGCACGCTGACGATCCACAGGAAGAGCGCGGCGCCCGCGCCGGCGAAGAGCATCGCCAGCGCGATTGGCGGCAGGTTCAGACGGGCGAAGGGATGCGCCTGTTTCGTCTCGGAGACGGTGAAACCGCCCTTCTCCATCTCCTTCTTGATGGCGGTGATGTAGGACATCGCGCTTTCGATGCGGCTGGTTTTCCCCACGACCGGCGGGATGCGGGCGTAAAGCACGCGGATATTGCGGTCCTTCACCGCCAGTCCAAATCGCCCCACCGCTTCGGCGGGCACCAAGGTAGCAAGCTCTTCGCGGGAGATGCTGTGCACGCGCACGAGTTGGCCGTCCAGCGTCTTGCCCAGCGCGGCATCGCCTTTCTGCTTGTTGAATTCCACCGCGCCGTAAACGAGACCGAGTTGCGAAAGCTGTTGCGCCAGGTCAGGAATGAGCGCACGGTAGCCGGGGATAGTGTCGCCGTCGAAGATGACGATGCCGCGCTGCGTTTCCGGCTGGGCGACCACGGTATTCGCCGGCATTTCCCAGGATACGCCGCGCTGGCCGAGGACGCGAGCGACCTGCTCCACTGACGCCGCCAGGCTTTTTTCGTTGAGCACCGGGCTGCCGTGCATCCGCGCCACCACGCGCAAGCCGTTTCGCCGGATGAACTGCACTTTGCCGGCGGCGAGACCGAGGCCGATATCCGCCACTTCGTCGCGGTCGCCGCGCACGAGGATGCGGAAGGGGCGCTGATCAAGAAGATTCGCTTCGGGATAGCCACGCTTCAAGCCGTCGTAGACGAAGGTGAGCGTGTCCATATTCCCCGGTGTCTCGACGGAAAAGACCTGATCCTGCGGCGCCCAGATGCTCGAAAATTGCGCGGCGGGACGGGCGCCGAAGGTGATCTCCCCCTGCGCTTCCAGCGTGTTCAGCGTCTCCTCCTGCAGCGCCACCGCGGTGGCGCCGGCGGCTTTGAAGTCTTTCAGCACGCGCGTCAGCGGCACGCCTTCGGCGCCGGTTAGAGCGACGGCTTCGTTGTAATCCACCACGATCTCAACCGCATGCGCCGAGGCTTCCGCTTTCACGCGCAGCGCCAGCGCGTAGACGGCAGCCAGCAGACCGAGAACGATGAGGACGAGACACGCCGCCCGCAGTGGGCGCGAGGATTGTATCGGTGATGACATGCGACGACTCTCCATTCGCCTGAAATTCTACCGTGATTGGCTGTATGTGAAACGGATATTGATTCGGGTGGATTTTTATTCCGTTCGAGAATCTACCTGGATGTAAATTTAAAAAATGAGGACAGTCCCGGTGGTAACCCTGTAGATCATCCGGTTACGACGGTCAGGGGGACAGTCCCCATTTTTTACCCAAGTTGCCGGTAGACATCTCGCCGGTGGCCAATGCACACGACCAGAATTAGCAATTTCCCATCCTGTATCGAATAGATAATCCGATAATCGCCAACACGAATCCGGTAGGTACCCGGAAGCCCTTTGACGGATTCGACACCATGAGGACGGGGTTCTACCGCGAGCCCATCAATGGCAAGGGTAGTCCGCTCACATATCATCGCCGGCAGCTTGTGCAACTGCTTCCGCGCCGGGTGCGTGATGACAATCTGGTACAACATCAGCCGCGAGTCCTACTTCTTTGCCTGCCGGAGTTCAGCTTTCACCTCTTCCCAGGGAATGCCACCGTGTAGGGTATAATCCGCCAGGGCTTCTTTCGCCGCTTCCGCATCCGCGCGGTCTTCCAGTGCTTCCAATACCCGAATGTCTTCAATGGGGACAACGGCAACGAGATCTTTGCCGCGCCGGGTCAGCACGATGCGCTCCTTGCCGAACGCCGCGCGATTGATGACATCAGAGAAATGATCACGTGCCTCGACAGTGGAAATTTTTACCATGGCCAATACCCCTCGCAGAATATACCCGCTTAAATGTACATTTCGGCGATATTTCTGTCAAGAACGTGGAATCATTAGGGTACCAACTCACCTGATATTCAGCGATGCTCCTTCATACGTAATGCCTAGAGGAAGAATTTCCACGGCTTTGCGCTGCCCTTCCGCGTAGACCGTGCCCGCCCGCCATGCGGTGTAACCCGACTCGCTGGCCAGCGCAAGCGCCTGGTCAACATCGTTCTCATCAACATAGATGGCGAAGCCGACGCCCATGTTGAAAGTGCCGTAGGCTTCGTGCGGCGACATGCCCGCGGTGGCGACGATGGCGTCAAAGACCGGCTGGGGCGTCGGCACGTAGTCAATGCGATAGACGAACGGCTGCTCCAGCCGCATGAGCTTGCGCCAGCCGTGACCCGTCATATGCGCCGCGTAATGCAGCGGCAAGCCGGCCGATTGACACGCGGCGATGAACCGCACGTAAATCACCGAGGGGTCGAGCAGGGCTTCGCCGTACGCGCGTCCATCCGCGATGGGAGTCAGGTAGCCCTCCGGCATGCGCTCAGCGAGTTTGCGGCAGAGCGAGAGGCCGTTCGTCTGGATGCCGGAACTGGCGAGGAAGACGATGGCATCGCCGTCCCGCACATCGCCCTGAATGCGATGGTGCTTCGGCGCGATGCGGCCGAACGCTGAGCCGCCCAGCACGACGGTGCCGGGCGTAATCATGCCGGGCAGCGCTTGCGTCTCTCCGCCGCCCCAGGTGGCGCCGGACAGCCGGCACCCCTCGGCGAACCCGTCGGCCAGATCGGCGGCACGGCGTTCGTCGGTAAAATAGGCGCTGTCGCCGACCGCGGCATACATGGCGACCGTGACCGGCAGCGCGCCGCCGCTGCACAGGTCGTTGGTAATCGTCGCGACATCGTCAATGGCGACGTGGCGGTAGTAGCTGCGGCCCGTCAACGCATACATGGCATCCGCGACCAGGATTTTGGTGCCCAGCGCTTCTTCCACGTGCGCGTAGTAGGCATCCGGCGCTTCAATGAGATAGACGCTCTCGCCGCGAATGGTTGCCGGCTCCTGAAAACCGTGGGTGCGCAGGAAGGAGGTGGTGGTGGCAGCCGCCCGCTGACACGCGCGTTTAAACGGATCAAGGATATCGTAATTGACTCCCGCCTCTTTATACAGATCGGCCATCGTTGCTGTTACCTCGCAGACACTATAGCACCGGTGGTATCCCGGCGCAACGGGCATTCCCCGGCAGTATTCATTCGCACAGGCCCGGGAGTGTTCCTGCAACGAGGGGTGATGACAGCATTTCCAGTAGCAAATAGTCTCACGCAAAGACGCAAAGGCGCGAAGAAGATGACATGTCGGGATTTCGCTGATGGCATATTCCCTCTTCATCCCGGATAGAGTATGCTAAGGGCAGGAACCATGCAGAAACTTCATCGAACTATTGTCATGTTGTTGCCGTGCCTGCTCGCGGCCGGCGCGTTTGCCGCCGGGGGCGGGCCGCGGGCGAATCCCGCCGCGTTCACCGCGAAGCAGTGGGAGGGGCTGTTCGCCACCGTGGGGGCGGCGCCGTTGAGCCAGCGCCTCGCGATCTGGGCGGATTTAACGGCGGTGGATGCCGTCTACGTCGCCGATCCGCTGGGCGAAGGGCCGGGGGCGGCGCCGGATGGCGATCCGCCGTGCGACTTTGGCCGCGTTGATTGCGTCACATACGTGGAGCAGACACTGGCGCTGGCGCTGGCGAAGGACCAGACGAGTTTCGCGGAGACGCTGCGCCGCATTCGTTATAAAGACGGCACGGTGGACTTTCGCGCGCGGAACCATTATTTCGTCTCCGACTGGCTGCCGGCGAACGCCTGGTGCGCGCGCGACATGACCGCCGAGGTGGGCGGCGACGCGGTGAAGACGATGGAGAAGACGATCTCGCGCAAGGCCTTCTTCGCCGGAAAAAGCATCACAGCCGACCTGCCCGACGAGCAGGCGGCGACGACCTTTATCCCCCGCGAGGCGGTAAGCCCGGCGCAGGCCCGCATGAAAGAGGGGGACATCGCGATTTTCGTCATCAGCACCCCCGGCATCATCGCCGGTCACGTGGGCGTGCTGCGAACAAAGAACGACACGATTCATCTGCAGCACGCCAGCAGCGCGGAGAAGCGTGTCGTGACGGTTCCGCTGGAGGCTTATGTGCGCGCGCTCCCCACTCGCTTTGTTGGGATGAAAATCGCACGGCCGTATGAACCCGCACCCCCCGCGCCCGTCCAGGAAGGAGCACCTCGTGGTTGATCCTGATTTTCCCGAACGCGAACCGATGACCCCGGCGAAGCGCCGCCAGGCGATCATTTCCATCGTCGTGATGGTCCTTTCCCTCGCCGGTATCCTCGTGTTCAGTCGTGTGGAAATGCTGAATCGGGTCTGGCAGGCGCACATCGTGGGCGGCACGCTGGAGTTCGGCTACGGCGCGGAGAACACGCTGTCCGACCTGCGCCTGGAACTGCGCACCCGTGGCGGCGCGGTTTACGTCTATACCCAGCCGGTGATCGCGGGCTACGAAAAATACACCATCCCCCTTGCCGATTTCCGCAGCGCCGCCGACCAGACCACGGAATACAATCCCAGCAGCGGCGCCGCCACCAGCCTGCATATCTCCGCAACGCGGGATCACGATCAGAAGCGGCTAACGTTTACGAAGCGGTTGTGAGGTATTTGGGCGGACGAGACGCTGGTGGCAGTGATGGTGTGTCGTAAGTATATTTCAGGTAGTACGCGCCCTCCGCGGCGCGTAGTTTTCGGTTGTTACCCAGTGTGGTGATACCGAGAAGGAACCGGTGGCTGTGTTGTCATGCACGGCGTCGTGTTCCACCCACGCGCGCCGCGGAGGGCGCGGACTACATTACAGGATTAGTTCCACCCGGAATCGTCCCGATTGCATCGGGGTCGGCCACCCATCTTCACCCACCATTTCAGAAATCCTGAAATGTGAACCTCGATATGCTATAATACTCCGCTGCGATGATCCCAACGACATGCACAATCGCGAATATCACCTTTTCACCCGCGCTGGTGCTGGCGCCGATGGCGGGGGTGACGAATCGCGCCTTCCGCATCCTTTGCCGGCGGCATAGGGCGGGGATGGTGGTGTCCGAGTTCGTCTCCTCGAACGCGTTGGTCTATAATAACGCCCGCACGCACAAGATGGTACTGGTGGATCCCGATGAGCACCCGGTGACGGTGCAGATTTTCGGGCAGTACCCCGAGCACCTGGCGAAAGCGGCGGAGTTGATTACCCCCTTCGGGCCGGATATCATTGACATCAACATGGGCTGCGGGGTGCCGAAGGTCACGAAGCTGGGCGCGGGGGCGGCGATGATGCGCGACCTGGAACTGGTGCGGGCGACCTTCCGCGCCGTGAGAGGCGCTACGCACCTGCCCGTCACGGTGAAGGTGTGCGCCTTCTGGTCACCGGAGGGCCCTACCGCGCTGGACGTGGCCCGCGTCGCTGAGGAGGAAGGGCTGGCCGGCATCGCCGTGCATCCGCGGCCGGGGAAAGGGCACCACAACGCGGGGCGTGCGGATTGGGCTATCATTCGCCGGGTGAAAGCGGCGGTATCCATTCCGGTGATCGGCAACGGCGACGTGCGCGCCGGCGCGGACGCCCGCCGCATGTTCGAAGAGACCGGCTGCGACGCGGTGATGATTGGCCGCGCCGCGCAGGGGAATCCGTGGCTTTTCGGCGAGGTGGACCACTACCTGCGCACGGGCGAAACGCTGCCCGGGCCGACGCTGGGCGAACGCGTGGCGATGGCCATCGAGCACGGCGAACTGCTTATCGCGGACAAGGGGCACCGCGTGGGCGTGCAGGAGATGCGCAAGCATATCTCCTGGTATATGAAAGGCTTTTATGGCGCCGCGCATTTCCGCGAAGAGGTGATGCGCCTTACCCATTGGGATGACGTCGTCGCGTTGTTGCGCCGCGTCGAACGGGATGATGCGCTGGCGGCGGGGATACTGGTGGCGCCCGGAGGGGAATAGACATGAACTACGAATACCAGGATTACGAGTACGATCTCTATAATGACTATGACTTCACCGCCGATCTGGACGATGCGCTGCATGATCAGCTCACCGGCACCACATGGGAGGAAGTGGTGCATCGGCTGACACCGGAGACGCCGGCGGAGGAGCGGGTGCCGCTGTACCAGGCAATTCGCAAGGCCAACCTGCTGCCGAACGAGGCCACCTTCTTCCTCATCGCCTGGGCGGTGGAAACCATCGCCAACGATCGCTCGGCGGAACTGCTGACGGCGCAGTATCAGAGCCGATTCGCGGAGATGGAGGAGCGGCTGGGACTGGGCGAGGACGCCATCGAGCATCTGGAATCCGCGCCACCGGAATACCGCGCGCTGCATCTGGAGTTCGCGCAGGCGGCGGCGGCACTCTTTGTCGCCACCTTCCAGGCTTTCGGCGAGCATAAGATGGCCAGCCTGCTGCGCCAGAACCCGGATGAATTCGACCGCCTGTACAACGCAGGTTACGAATTCTTCCTCGGCCCCGGCGAAGAAAGCGCGCTGGAAGGGCTGTGGGCGATGAAGGCGAATGACTGAGGGCACAGGTATATCGCCATGACCGACACCAACCCGCTGCGCGTCGTCTCCGTCAGCCTCGGTTCCTCTTCGCGAGATAAGGTCGTCACCGTGACCTTCCTGGGGCGCGAGGTGATCATCGAGCGGCGGGGGACGGATGACGATTTCGCGAAGGCGGCCAGCCTCATCCGCGAGTTGGACGGCCAGGTGGACGCCATCGGGCTGGGCGGTATTGACCTGTACCTGGTGGCGGACGGGCGGAAATACGTCATCCGCGATGCCCTCAAGCTGGCGCGGGCGGCGCGGACGACCCCGGTGGTGGACGGCAGCGGCTTGAAGCACACGCTGGAGCGCCGCACGGTGGAGTGGCTGCAGGAGCGCGGGGTGGTGAATTTCGCCGGCAAGCGCGTGCTGCTGGTGAGCGGGGTAGACCGCTTCGGCATGGCGGAGACGCTGCCCGCCCTGGGCGCGCGGACGCTCTTCGGCGACCTCATCTTCGCCCTCGGTATCCCTATCCCGATCACCACGCTGCGCGGGTTGCGCATGGTCGCCCGCCTGTTGCTGCCCATCATCTGCCGGCTGCCCTTCTCGATGATCTATCCTACCGGGAAGAAGCAGGAAGAGACGGTCTCCAAATATGACCGCTACTTCAACGATGCCGACATCATCGCCGGCGATTTTCACTTCATCCGCCGCTACATGCCCGCGCGGTTGGACGGCACAGTCATCATCACCAACACCACCACCGAGCGCGACCTGGCGCTGCTGCGCGAGCGCGGCGTACGCCTGCTGGTGAGCACCACCCCGGAATTCGACGGCCGCAGCTTCGGTACCAATGTAATGGAGGGCGTCATCATTGCCCTCGCCGGCAAACGTCCGGAGGAGATGACGCCGGAGGATTATCAGCGAACGTTGGAGGAATTGGGGTGGGAGCCTCGGGTGGTGCGGTTTGACCACGAACGGCAGATTCCCCGATGAGTTCACCATCAAAGCCATCCACACCTATGGCCACTGAAGCGAGCGCGTTCCGGCACCGCGGCGCGCCACGTTCTGAATGCTGGACGATGCCCACGGCGGGCGCGTGCTACCGCAGATACCGTCGCAAGAAAT
>JAKIYB010000067.1:11597-13246 GCA_022708765.1 Armatimonadota bacterium
CTGGTCCGCTTTCACCGCCGCGTCGCGGTGGTAGGCGTTGGTGTTCGTCGGGTTCGCGAAGGCGTGTCCCGCGCCGGGATACGTGTAGATGACCCGCGCGACGACAGCGGCGGCCAGCGCCCGATCGAATTCGGTGACCCGCTCGAGCGGAATTGACGCATCCGCCTCGCCGAAATGGCCCAGGAGCGGCGCCGCGATCTTCGCCAGTCGTTGCGGATCGGTCACCGGCTGCCCGTAATACAGTACCACCGCGTCGAGCCGGGGATCGTGAATCGCCAGGGTGAGCGCCTGCCCCCCGCCAAAGCACCAGCCAAGACTGCCCACCCGGCCATTCGAGGTGGGGAGCGTCCGCAGGTAATCCGCCGCCGCCAGCAGGTGCGCCGTCGCGGCCTCCTGGTTCAATCCCTGCACCTGCGCCCGCGCTTCCGCGGGCGTGGCGGCTACCTTCCCGAACAGGTCTACCGCCAGCACATTATAGCCGGTGTGGGCATATTGCTCCGCTTCCGCCTTGACGGCGTCGTTCAGCCCCCACCACTCATGGATCAACACCAGCCCGGGCACTTTTCCTTCGCCGACGCCGGGCGCGAAGTATCCCCGGTATTCCCCCTGCCGTCCAAAGGTGACGGGAGAGCCCTTCGGCTTCGCGTCCGCCAGCGCGGGCGCGCTCATCATGATAAGCCCCGCCGTGATGGCCAGCACCGCCAGAAAGATTTTCATTGCAATCCCCTCTTCACGCTTTTGCTGCCAGCGCTGTAGTTATACCCGGATGTCGGGGCGGTGTTGTCTCCTCGCGCCACCCGGCGCAGACGGCTGTGGCATCTTTCGATGCCGCCCCTCGCCAGAGACGCGCGAGCGCGGCGTCCTGTCGGCATACCGGTCCGCCGGCGGTTGTCCTCCCGCATATAATGAGTCACGGAGGTTCCGTGAATAAGGCACGACAAAGCGAGCATCGGGTGCGCCGCGCGACGCTGGCGCGGCGGATCGTGGACGTCATGGCGCTGCCGATGGCGGGGTTAGGGCTCCTCTGGTTGGCGCTGGTCATCATTGAGCTGGTGTGGGGGCTGCCGCAATGGCTGCAGGTGACCAGCACGGTCATCTGGGTGCTCTTCATCCTGGAGTTCCTGCTCACCTTCGCCATCGCGCCCGATAAACTGGCGTATCTCCGACGGAACTGGCTCACCGCGCTGGCGCTACTCGCTCCGGCCTTGCGCGTGTTCGCCGCGGCGCGCGCCTTGCGGGCGCTGCGGGCGGCGCGCGCGCTGCGAGGGGCGCGGCTGATACGCGTACTGGGGTCGCTACAGCGGGGCATACGCGCGCTGGGCGGCAGCCTGGGACGCCATGGCTTCGCCTACGTCACGGGCTTCACGCTACTGGTCATCTTGCTGGGCGCGGCAGGCATGTATGCCTTCGAGCGGCCCGGCCTGGCCAGTTATCCCGAGGCGCTGTGGTGGACGGCGATGCTGATCACCACCATTGCCTCGGAATACTGGCCGCGCACCGTGGAGGGGCGCGCGCTGGCGCTCATCCTCTCCCTCTACGCCATTGGCGTCTTCGGCTACGTGGCGGCGGCGCTGGCGAGTTTTCTGGTGGGGCGCGACGTGGAACGCACGGAACGCGCGCAACCGGACACGGAACTCGCCGCCCTGCGC
>JAKIYB010000680.1 GCA_022708765.1 Armatimonadota bacterium
ACGTGGACCGGGAAACCGGAAAGGCGCTGGTGGCGCGGAACGTCATCATCCAGCGCGTGCGCGCCGAAGAGTATTCCGAATCGAAGCATGGCACGTACGATGTCACCGTCACCGGCACCGGACTCGGCTACCTGCTGGTGGGTGGACACCGCGCGGATATCCGCTGGGCGAAGCCGTCCTATTACGATGTGACCACCTTTACCGATGCCGCCGGCGCGCCGTTGCCGCTTCAGTCCGGACAAACGTGGGTGGAGGTGCTGCCGGCGGAAGGATCGGTGACATTCCCCGCGCCGGCACGCTGATTGCCTTGACCGCGCTTGGGTGGGAAGATACAATGATGGTGCGGCCCCCGTAGCTCAGTCGGATAGAGCGAGCGCCTCCTAAGCGCTAGGTCGTGCGTTCAATTCGCGCCGGGGGCACCAGTGTTACGTGATTCACCGCGGAGGGGGCGTCCTCCGCGGTGATTTTTCTATGATGCAACTCTTTCGACGACAACCTGCCGTGACGTCGGACCTCAGCCTGATTGTCGGGCTGGGGAATATCGGCGCGCAGTACGCCGGCACCCGCCATAACGTCGGCTTTCTCGTGGCCGATGAGTTGGCGCGCCGGTTCAACGGGCGTTTTCGCAAAGGCAAGTTCCGCGGCGATGATGCCACCATGGTTATCGGCGGTCGTCGCGCGCTGCTGTTGAAGCCTCACACGCTGATGAACCTGAGCGGTGACGCCGTCGCCGCCGCCGCGCGTTTCTACAAAACCCCCGCCGAACGCATCCTGGTGATCTATGACGATCTCGCGCTGCCGGTAGGGAAACTGCGTCTGCGCGCGAAAGGCGGCGCCGGCGGGCATAACGGGGTGTCGCATATCATCAATCGCCTGGGCACGGACACCTTCCCGCGCCTGCGCGTGGGCATCGGCGAACCGCCGCCGGAGATGGACATGGTGGATTACGTGCTGAGCCGTTTCCTGGGCAGCGAGAAACCGCTGATTGATGACGCCGTTGGACGCGCGGCGTCCGCGGCGGAGTGCTGGCTGCGCGAGGGGATTGAGCCGGCCATGAACACGTGGAACGGATAAACACCGATGACTGATCGTGAGTGGATACAGATTGGGCTGGATGCCGGCGAAGCGCGACGGCTGGGCATGCCGGCCAGCCTGCCGGTGCCGAAAGATGCCTACGACGGTTTCGCGGATACGCCGCCGACCTTCGAAGAATTCGTCGCGTGGACGCTGGCCTTTATCGAGGAGATGCCGGAGCATGCGCTGGCCCAGGCGCTGGCCGTTTTTGCCAGAAAAGGCCCGCTGTGGATCGCCGCGCGCGCCCACCTGATCGAAGGCGAGTGGGAAGACGCGCTGCCGCTGCTGGAGCAAATCCTGACGCTTGACCCGGACGATGCGGCCGCGCACTTCAATCTCGGCGCGGTGTATCGCAACCTCGGCGATCCGGCGCGTTCACTGGAGCAGTACGCGCATTGCGAGGCGCTATTCAGTGACGAAGGATTGTTCTATACCAATCGCGCCCGCACGTACGAGGCATTGGGGGAGCGCGAACATGCTATTGCCGACTACATGAAGGCGCTGGAATTACTGCCAGGCGATCCCTTCGCGTTAGAGCAGTTGACGCGGATCGGCGCGCTGGTAGAACTGACGCCGGACCCTAACGACCCTGACTCCACGATCTACATCACGCGCGAAGATTACCAGGCGGCGGTGCGCGCCTATTGGGATGGGTCGCCGCAAACACCGGAGTTCTTTACGGAACAGGCGCGGCTGCTGCTGGAAGACGATCGGGCGGAACTGGCGGCGCAGGCCGCCGACCGTGCGCTAGCGCTGGCGCCGGATACCGCGGACGCCTGGTTGTTCAAGGGAATCGCACAGTGGCGGCTGCGGCGA
>JAKIYB010000681.1 GCA_022708765.1 Armatimonadota bacterium
GATGCGCCGAGGTGAAATATTGGCGCTTCAGTGGCAAGACTATACTCCGGCACAGCAGACGCTGGTCGTCCAGCGTGCTCTGGCCCACATCCCCGGCCGTGGCGTGATCGTGAAGGGCACGAAGACCGACCGTATTCGGGTTGTGAAAATCAATGCCTCGCTGGCCGCTATCCTTGACCAGCATCGCGAGCAGACGACCTCCAACAGTCCGACGGACTGGATCTGCGCGCGGCCCGATGGGGCGCACCTCAATCCCCACTCCTTCAGCACCTACTTCACCGCGCTCGCTGCCCGCCTCCAGTTGCACGGTGTCACCCTCCATGGCCTGCGCCATACGCATGCCACTGCACTGATTGCCGCCGGCATTCCGGTCAAGGTGGTGAGTGAACGCCTGGGACACGCCACCGTCGCCATGACGCAAGATGTTTACGCCCACGTAACGCCGACCATGCAGCAGCGCGCAGCAGACGTCATCGAAGCACAGTGGCAGCAGCGCAGTGTCCCATCGCCGTAAGGCGTGTGCACCTATTGTGCACCAGCCGTTTTGGGGTCATCACACAGATAAAGCGAAACCCGCTATCTAGTGTATAGATAGCGGGTTCCGCTCTATATATGGTGCCCGGGACTGGATTTGAACCAGCACCCCGTAAACCGGGACTAGGCCCTCAACCTAGCGCGTCTGCCAATTCCGCCACCCGGGCGAAGGGTGTATTAGCCTCTGTAGGCGTTGAAGATACCGCTCAATATCGAGACGACGAAGAAGGAGACGGCGATGATCGTCGTCCACCGGGTTAACTGCGCCTCGGAACTGAACATCTCCATCGAAGAGCTGGCGCGACCGCCGATGGTGCCCCAGCCCATGCCGGCGCCGCTCTGCTCGCTTTTCGTAGTCTGCGAGGCGATGATGACGATCAGGAGAAACGCCAGAATCACCTGGACGATCACCGTCGGCCAGAGCAGCACATTCGAGATGGCATGTAGAAATTCCATGATTCTTCCCAGCGCGGCGCGCCTTTCCGGCACGAAGCCTGCACATCCTACCACAACCCGCATTGCGATGCAAGAGGGTGCGCTCAACACGGCGCGGCTTGCGGGCGCGAGCGCGGACTGGTATCATGTAACCAGCAAGCGGTCGTCCGGCTGCGGTCCGTGACACCGGAAGGAGGATTCCCTATGTCGTTGCCACGCATGCTCGTATTCCTCGCGCTCGCGCTGGGCGGCGCCGTCTTCGCGGCTCCCAGTTTCCTCGGCCCCACCGGGCTATTGCTCGTGCCCAGCGCTGACGCGCTGGCGGCGGACGAGATGGCGTTGAGTATTTACGGAATCGAGGGGGGGGCCCGCGCGGCTTACGTGTTCAATTACGGCATTCGCGAGAACCTGGAAGTCGGTTTCGCGCGCTACGCGGACCGCGAGACGGTCATCAACGCGAAGTATAACTTCCAGCCGGAAGAAGGGCGCCGCGCCGGCGTCGCGATGGGCGTGCTCGACCTTACCGACCAGGTGAACGCGTCGCTGTATATCGTCGTCAGTAAGAAATTCGAGCTGGCGTCGCCGGGACTCACGAATTTTCGCGTGCATGCCGGTCTCGCCAGTGGCGGCACGAAGAATTCCACCGTGCCCCTGGACGGCTTTTTCGGCGGCCTGTCACTGGATGTCAGCGAAAAAGTCATCCTGATGGCTGAACACGACGGCAACAATGTGAATGTGGGCGGCAGCGTGCTCTTCGGCAGCGGCCTCCAGGCGAACGTCGGGATGGTCGGTGATGATGAGACGCTGGTGTATGGCGCCAGCTATACCACCAGTTTCTAATACTACTCCCGTCTTTCGTGCTCGACACCCCCCTGAAGGAGGGTGCTAACATGGTGAAGGACGCTGAAGCGCC
>JAKIYB010000682.1 GCA_022708765.1 Armatimonadota bacterium
GAGCCGTGCCTTTGTACTTGCCGTCGGTGTGACAGGATTCACAGGCCAGGTCGGCGTGCGCGCCCTCCAGGAGATAGCCGCTGTGATCGATTTCTTTGCTGAGGAAGGGGATGATCTCGGCGGCAATGGAGGGAGCGGGGGGCGCCAGGGCCACCAGTTCCTCACGGGTGTCGACCTTTTGCAATTCGGCCAGCCGCGGGCTCAGGGTCAGAACTTGAGCATTGTTCCGGTTGGAAAGCAGTCCCTTGACAATGATATTGGCCTGGACGAGCAGTTGATCGAGACGCGCGAAGAGCGCCTCTTGATTTTCCTGTGGCGCAGCACCGATGGCGCGGATGGCTTCGTCGAGGCTTAGCTGTACGGCAGTCGCGGCTGCACTGATTGCGGCTTCATCCGGCGCGCGTGACAGATCGGCCAAACGGCGATCCACCAGCTTCAGCGCGAACTCCGCGTGGCGGGCTTCGTCGCGACTGAGGCGCAGCCGCAATGTCTCCGCCCGCATCTGGATGCCGTAGAGTGGACTGGTGTAGTCGAATGGCCGCGATTCGGCCAGGTAAATTGTCCCGACCAGCCCCCCTACCGCCAGCACCCCGAGGACAACGTTGATTGCTATAAAGATGACAAGGAATTTTTTCATATCCTTACCTCCTTCCGTCGCTTCTGTGAAATGCACTATTTTGAAGCGTTAGCCGTATTGCGCGCGGCATCGGCCTCACCGGCTATGCCGGTGGGATGACATTCCCCGCACTGGCCAGCGGCCAGGCTCTCATTCGTCGTGATGACGTTCTCGGCCATGTGCGCGGTCTGCATTTCGCTATCGGCGTGGCAGGTATTGCAGGCGTAGGTGGTGTAGTTCGTTACGTGACAGGCCGTGCATTCCAGTTGCCCTTCGTCGCCATGGTCGAGCTTGAATGTGTGTTGCGTCAACTGCGCGGGAAGCCAGCCCGTGGAGACGTGACAGCGTACGCAGTCCGTGCCGAAATGCCCGGCGTGAACATCCGGCTCGGTGTGACAGCCCGCGCAGTCGTCGGTCATCCCGGCGAACACCCGCTCGGTGTGGCAGTCCTCGCACGTGAGTTCGGCGTGTTTGCCTTCGCGGACGAACACGGTCGCGTGGTTGAAGTTGCGCATCCGGTCCACCCCGTCGTGGCAGATGAGACATTCACCGCCAAAGCGCTGGCTGTGATCGGCCGCAAAGACCGGGTCGTCCTCCAGGTGGCAGGTGGCGCAGGCCATATCCGTCGCGGAGAAGCGTTCCGCGTGACCGTGGCAGCTGTCGCAGGTGAGCGGATTGCCCGCGTAATCCGTTTGATGGTGTTCCAGGCTAAAACCGGTGAGCGCCAGGTGGTCGATGTTGAGCATAGGTACGTCGGTTAACTCCGCTTCACGCCCGTTGTGTTCCTGGTGGCAGGTCTGGCAGCGATCAGTGCCCGCCAGCAAGCCGTGCAGGCCCTCGGTGTTCTCGCGTTGTTCGGCCACATCGTGGTGACATTCCTGGCAACGGCTCGCCGAAAGACAGTGGATCGGCTGGTGGCAGTGCAAACACTCCCGCTCAAACTCGGCGTGGGAGTGGTAGCCATTGATCGCTTTGCCTTCTCCCTGCGCTGCCGATATGGGACCTGGGCTAAGAAACGGCCCCAGATACCCGGCGAAGTGCAGATACACCAGCGCGCCTGCTACCAATACGCCGGCGATAAAGCTGATGCGGAAAAACTTTGTGCGCATAAACTTTTTCAAGAATTGCATTTGGCTAACCTCCGTATGGCGGGTTGTTTACGGCTTCCGGCTGACCAGAACCCCATCGGGAACCGGCGGCGTGGCGCTGGCGCTCCAATAAATGTTGCCTTCACCAGCCTCTCCGGTCGGATG
>JAKIYB010000683.1 GCA_022708765.1 Armatimonadota bacterium
TCCCCGCCGATGTCGCGGCAGTAGCGTCGAAAGCGCAGGCCGAGGCGATACAGCAGGCGGTACAGGCGGAAGTCGGTCGCGTACCCGTCACGCTGCGCGCGCTCCGTGTCTGGCGCAACTGGGCGGCGGTGACCGTCACGCTCGAAGGATCAAACGAGCACCGGACATTTCTCCTCCAGCGCGACACCGAAGGGAAATACGCCATCCGGCTGAAAGCAGTGAATCCCACCGCCATGCAGATTCGCGAAGCTCTGCCCGCTGAAGCCATCGTCGCCTTCCGCCTCCCCGGCTGGGAAGACGCGGCGAAGGAGAATGGGCTGTAACGCAAACTTCAACAAGCATCCGGCCGTCGGTAGTGCGCCACACAACGAAGTGGAGTGGCACCGCCCGGCTGTAGTTGTATGACAAACCGGGAAACCATATGCACCATTAATCCGAAGTGTGTATAATAATGGCACTAATTCGGCTCTGTAGGAGGCAACGGATATGCGGGCCATCGGTCTATTTGTCCTCATCGTTGCGCTGTTGATTACCGGCGCGTTCTTCCTCGGCAGGCAACAGCATGCGCGGTACGTCGGAACGGACCCCTTTCCCCGTGGTTCAACTCACGGTGGCTTCGGTTATTCGGAAGCCGACCTGACGAAGGAGATCGCTCGCGAGCCAGACAATCCGGAGCACTACCTTGAACGCGCGCAGTTTTATTTTTCTGAAGGCGAGCACGCCAAAGCCCACGCCGACCTGAAGACTGCCATCCCGCTAGCGAAGGCGCCAAAGTATAAGAGCGATACCGGACTGCTCATCCGCATTCACGAGATGCGTAAAGAGATTTACCAGGACGAGGGTGATTATCTCGGCGTGGTAGACGCGATGGAAGGCATCGTCGCCGTGGATGACGCCTACGGCTACACCACCAACAATCTCGCCTGGCTCCTTGCCACCTGCCCGGACGCGAAGGTGCGCAACGGCAAGCGCGCCGTCGAACTGGGTAACATCGCCTGTGATAACACCGGCTGGAAAGATTCCACCACGCTGGATACGCTGGCCGCCGCTTATGCGGAAACCGGCGATTACGTTAACGCGGTGAAGTGGCAGGAAAAGGCACGCAATCTTGCGCCCGGCAGTCAAAAGGCCGATTACGACGCTCGCTTGAGCCTCTACCGCGCGCATAAACCCTACCGCGAAGATCCTGGCTACTTATGATGCTGTTGCGTCGTGCCTGTAAATGTCCTTGCCTGCGTCATGACGCGAGGAACGACGATGACAAATGATAGTTCGTATCGCTGCTCACCTGCGCACATGCTGAAGGTGGTTTTCTGGGGCACCTGTGGCTCGCTTCCCTCGCCGATTGGCGAACATGCGGTATTGTCGAAGCTTCACGCGGCTCTCTCTGCCCTGGGCGCGGATACCGCGCTACCAGTGGAAGAACTGCGCGCGCGGATACTCGCGCTGCCTTTTCACGTTCGGGGAACATACGGCGGGAATACCTCCTGCGTACAATTAGATGACGGCGAACACGTCATCCTCTGCGACGCGGGTTCGGGGTTGCGGAATTATGGCGCCGACGTGATGGGGCAGCCTGCCGGGACGCGACCCGTGGAATATCATCTCTTTATCAGTCATCCGCACTGGGATCATATCCAGGGATTTCCCTTCTTCACCCCGGCGTATCTGCCCGGCAATCGCATTACGATCTACGGCGGGCACGCGTGCCTGGAGTCGGTCTTCCGCCTGCAGCAGCAGCCGCCATGCTTCCCCGTGCCCTTTGGCGCATTGGGTGCGGAGATTCGGTTTGAGGTGCTGGAGCCGAACCAGTCATACTCCATCGCGGGCTATGACGTGC
>JAKIYB010000684.1 GCA_022708765.1 Armatimonadota bacterium
CGGTGAAGGCCACCCCCCAGACGGTATTGCCCACCGTCACCGCCTCGTTCATACCCCCGAGCACCGGCAGCGTATCCGGCGCGTTCGCGGTGGTCACCGGGCGCCCGACGTAGAAGATGATGAAGAGCAGAAAGAGCGCGATGAGGCCGACGGCGGTGAGCACCTGCTTCATGGAGAAGCCCGGCTGGTCTATCGGCAGCGCCGGCGCGTCCGCGCCAGCGCCCGCGAACTGCGGGGTTAACGGGCCGGCGGCCACCTCCCGCCTGCCCAGCGACGCGCCGCACTCCGCGCAATACCGCGCGTCGGCCGCCACCGGTGCGTGACATTCCGGACATCGCGCCATGTCGGATCCCCCTTCCGCGACGAAAACTGCCATGCTGCTGCCGCGCTATTCGGGGGATACCCGGCGAGAACGACAGGAACGAGGAACGCATGTCGCGGGAAGCGCGCAAAAGGGTGCGTTATGATTCCGGCACGTTCTCCGGGTCGTCCTCCAGGCTGTGTTTAATCAGGCTGGCTTCGTCCGGCGGGCTCAGCGGTGCGCGGCCGTCGTGCATCATCGGGTAGTACCACTCATCGTAGAGCACCTTGAAAACGGCGGCCACCGGCACGGCGATGATGGCGCCGAAGAGACCGAAAAGGCCGGACAGCACCACCAGCGCGAAGAGCAGGCTTACCGGGTGCAGGTTGACGGCCTGGTGCATCACCAGCGGCACGATGAGGTGATTTTCCAACTGCTGCACGATGAAGAAGGCGAGGATGACGAAGAGGCCCAGCATCGGGTCGAGTGAGAAGCCGGCGATGGCGGGCAGCACGGTGGCGATGATGGGTCCGACGACCGGGACGATCTCCAGCACGCCGCCGATGACGGCGAAGGTCATGATATACGGGATATCCGGCTCGTAGAGGAGATTGATAATCCAGAGGGCGAGGTAATCGAGCGCGCCGATGATGATGGCGAGGGCGACGGTGCCCAACACCCAGCCGCGAATGCGCGTGGCGATGGCCGCGCTGATGGAATCCACCTTAGGCCACCAGGTTGACGGGAACAAACCCCGCAGGCCGAACACCAGCGGCAGTGGTCGCAGCAGGGCGTAAATGGTGGCCACTAATGCCAGAAGGAGCGCGGTGAGGGCGCCCACCGCGCTGGCGAAGATGGAACTGGCGGCACTGAGCAGCGCGCTGGACGCCGCGCTGAGCTGCCCGAAAAAGCGATCGGGACTGAGCGCCTCGGCGAGTTGCGGATAATTGCGCAGCCACGGCTCGGCGCGGGTGGTCAACTGTGCCCAGAAACCGGGCAGCGCCTGGAAAAGCTGCTGAATCTGCTCGATAATGCGCGGCACCACCAGCGCGAAAAAGAGGATGATGAGCGCCAGTGTCGCCAGCACCACCAGCGCGACGGCGCCTCCGCGCGGCACCCGCCGCGCGGTGAGCCAGCGCACCGGCGGCTCCAGCGCCAGCACCAGCAGCGCCACGATGATGAAGAGCTGCAGCACCGACCAGACGAGTGGCGCGGTGATGAACAGGATCACCACGAGGGCGACCAGCGCGATGCCGAAGGCCACCAGGCGCATCGGGCGGGTGTCGGACGATGCCTGCATTCCAGTCCTCCTTGCGGACGGCATGACGGATTCTACCGTATACTTCTGCTCCGGGCAGGTTATTTCTTGCGCGTCACGTGGTACAATAGCACGGATACAGCGTTTCCCGCGCCCGGTCGCTCTATTGTACCGCAAGCCGGGGCTCCGGGTCACCATCTCATCGGCAGACCGTCTGCCTGTGGAGGATCTCATGAGACAAGCCATTCTGCTCAGGTTCCTGCTCGTCCTGTGGGCGG
>JAKIYB010000685.1 GCA_022708765.1 Armatimonadota bacterium
CACACCAGGTCGGCGATGGTGTTGACCATCTCGCCGAGCAGCTCCGGGTCGTCGTGCTGGATGTACGAGAACCCGACCACGCCCATCCAGTCGCGAAGCCACCCGGTCAGGCTGGCCGTCGGTACAGAGACGGGCATGTTCGTGGCCTTCAGGTCGGCGCTGATCTTCGGCAGGTCCTGTGGGAGCCGGGCGGGATCGGGCTGAAGGCGCCTCTTGTACTCGGGCCAGCTCTGCCGGTCCTTGAGAATGAAGTCGACGTAATGGGGGATGCAGCTCTTGGCCTTCCAGTGCTGGGCGATGACGCCATCGGCCTGACGGAAGATGCGGTACTCATCCGTCTCCTCCAGTACTTCTTCTTCAAACCAGGGGTAGAGGCTCAGTCGCGTCCAGATGCCGGCCCACAGCGGACTGGTGCCGAAATACTCATGCACGTTGGCATCGCGCGGCAAGCCTTCGGCATACCAGCGCTCCATCGTTTCTTCCCAGCCCGTCCAGTGCAGCACGGGCATGCGGTCGAAATCGCCGTAAAACATAATCTCGCGGAACAACTCACGATAGGTCATAGGTTTATCCTTCATTCAGGCAGTGCTTCAATGCTTCGCCTTCCGCTGCCGTGTCCCTTCCGCGTCACCACATTGTCAGCATATTACATGACTTCTCTCGGGCGTTCTCCGTTACCATACCGGTATCACCATCCGAAAGGAGCGTTCCCATGGGTCTGATTGCGAAAGAATTTGCCTCGGTGCAGGGTGTGGATGGGCTGTCCCAGCGACAGCAGGAGGAACATTACTCGCTCTACAAAGGCTACATCACCAAATGCAACGAACTGACGCGCAAGCTCTGCGAGGTTGACGTGAGCAAAGGCAACGCCACGTATGCCGATGTGCGGGAGATCAAAATCGAGCTGGCGTTTGCCCTCAACGCGGTGAAAAGCCACGAGCTTTACTTCGGCGCGCTGAAGAAAGGCGCGGGCGGCATGCCGGTCGGCAAAACCGCGGAGTTCATTGACCGCGCTTTCGGCGGTTTCGACGGCTTCCGCGCGGAGATGACCGGCACGGTGATGAGCGCCCGCGGCTGGGCGTGGCTGGCGTATGATCGCTACGATGAGATGCTGCATATCTATATTGGCGATACCCACCACACTTACCCCATCTGGGACGCCGCCCCCATCTTTGCCTTCGACGCTTACGAACACGCCTACTTCATGGATTACGGCACCGCTCGTGCGAAATTCATTGACGCCGTCTTCAACAACCTTGACTGGCAATTCATCGAAGACAGGCTTCAGTGCGCCCTGCGCGGCGAAGCGGTGACGAAAGCCAGTTGGGAACCGGGAACAAGCGCGATGGCGGCGTAAAAACTGGAGGGCGATGTTTAGTGTTGCGATTACGAGCATGAGCACGAGCACGATCTGGTGATTACCCCCCGTTACCCCCCGGCGTTACCCCCCATTTTTGTGCAAAATCGCAAAACGGGGGGTAACGGTCGGCTGCGGGCATTCATGACAGTCGTCACGGGCAGGAGCTGGTGATCCCGCATCAGCATTACCGTCTCCTTTCGTGTTAAGAATTTATGTTTGCACAGGAAAGCATAGAACAGGTGTTTTGTCAAGCAAGGAATTTCCCCGGGCGGGCGAGCGTCCTCACGAGCCGACTCCGGATGGAAATGATGGCATGTCGTGTGCGATAGAGAGGCTATCTCGCGAACACGACGGATAAGACTTTCGCCCGGAGTCGGCTCGCGGGGACGCTCGCCCGCTCGGGATAGGCGTAGCACCGGCTCTTTCTCTGGTAGGGAACGCCCGCCGTGGCGTTCCGAGGTTACC
>JAKIYB010000686.1 GCA_022708765.1 Armatimonadota bacterium
GGGGATGCAGGACATTGACTATCAGGTATACGGCCCGCTGGGCGAAGCCGTGATCAGCCTGCTCGGTGAAGAAGAGGTGCAGCCGATCAGTCCGTTGCGGCGCGTGCATGAACACATACCCATTATCTACAAAGACTTTTATCTCTTTTGGCGCGATATCGAGAATGCCCGACGGCTGAACGTGGTGATGGATACCGGTGCGGCTGCCGCGGCGGCTACCTTCGTCGCGCAACGTGAGGATGATCTGATCTTCAACGGCATGGAATCGTATGGGTATCAGGGATTACTGACCGCTAAAGGGGCGCATGCCGTAGATGCCGGTGACTGGATGGAAGCAGGCAGCGCATTCAAGTCGGTGGCGGCAGCCGTGCAGACGCTGCTGGCGGACGGCTTCTATCCACCGTATGCCGTCGTCGTCAATCCTGTGGCGTATGCACAGATGCAACGTGTGTATGCATGCAGCGGCGTACTGGAAGTGCAGCATATTCGCGAGTTAGTCCAGGGTGGTGTCTTTCAAACTCAGGCAATTCGTACCACGCCCGGCCTGGTGCTCGCTCTTGGCCCGCAGAATGCCGACCTTGCGGTCGCGCAGGATATTTTCACCGCTTTTCTCGGCCCGGAAGGCATGAATCATCCTTTCCGCGTGCTGGAGACACTCGTGCTCCGGATCAAACGTCCCCAGGCCATTTGCCTGCTGAACGGTCCGGCGCCTGACCCCACGAAGATTGGCGGCGAGGAACACTCGACCTGATGAGGCGCGATAAATTGGGTGTTCTATCCCGAAAACACAACCACATCACATACTCTTATCGCCCGATAAGTGAAATCATCGTGCAAAACGGGTACAGGTGACGCAATTACCTGCGTGAAAATCTCGATGCTGATAAGATTCTCTTGTTGCGGAGAGAGGAATCACTCGATTTTGCGCGAACATTACAGGATATTCGTCGCCTGGAGACGTGTGGATAAGGGGTAGACATATTATGACGATTGAGATTGGACGAAATCGTGTCGCGCGGCAGACATTTGGCTTTGACGACGTGGCGATTGTTCCAAGCGCGCTGACGCTGGATGAAGAGCTCGTGGACGTAAGCTGGCAACTGGGCGAGCTGACGCTGCCATTGCCGATTCTCGGTGCGGCGCTTGACGCCATCAGCAGCCCGGCGTTCTGCACGGCGCTGGGCAAGCTGGGCGCGCTTCCAGTGATGTTTATCGAGGGTGTGCAGACTAAGTACGAGAATCCGCAGGCGATCATTGATCAGATCATTGACGCCGACGAGAAGGACGTTGTGGGCGTCATCCAGGAAGTTTACCGCGAGCCGGTGAAGGACGACCTCATCCTCAAACGCATCAGCGAGGTGAAGGCGGGCGGTCATCCCTGCGCTGTCTCGGTGACTCCACGCAACGCCGAGCGCATCGCGAAGCTCATCGGCCCCGGCGGGGTGGACGCCTACGCCGTCTTCGCCACCGTGACCACCGTGCGCCATATCTCCGAGCGCTACGCGGCGCCGCACTTCCCGACGATCAAGGACGCTATCAAAGCGCCGCTCGTCATCGGCAACTGCGTCACCTACGACGCGGCTACCGAACTGATGGAAGCGGGCGCCGACGCCATCACCGTGGGCGTGGGGCCGGGCGCCATCTGCACCACCCGTCGCGTCTGCGGGCTGGGTGTGCCGCAGATCACCGCCACCGCCGACTGTGCCGCCGCGCGCGACGACTTTGAACGCCTTACCGGCCGCCACGTCGCCATCATCACCGACGGCGGCATCCGCTCCGGTGGCGACGTCTGCAAGGCCATCGCCGC
>JAKIYB010000687.1 GCA_022708765.1 Armatimonadota bacterium
GTGCCCTCTTTCGTTTCGCGCTGCACATAGAGCCGCCCGTTGCGCCCGGCCACCAGCGGCGTTGGATTCAGGGCCGTCACGGAGGCGGACGCGCCCTTCCACGCCTCGCGCCACAGCGGCACTCCGCGCGCGCCATCCTCCAGCACCACCTCTACCATGCCCACGCCGTCGGCGTCCGGTTGCCGCCAGCCCAGGAAGACGCGCTCGTTGCCCAGCGTTGCCAGATACGGCGTCGCTTTCTCCATGCCCGCCGGCGGCGCCACCGGCCGCGCCCAGGCCAGCGCGCCCCCCGCGGTGAAGCGCAGCAGGCGCAATTCCTCTTCGCCGCGGGTGACGACGTATACGCCGCTCGCGTCCGCCGCCAGCGCCGCCACATCAGTCAGCCGGAACGGCAGCGGCGTGCCGAGGCTGCCGGTCACCCGCCCGTCGAGCGCCAGTTCGTCTACGCGCGAGGCGGTGGCGTTCGTGACGAACAGGCGCGGCGTGGCGCCTCGCGGCAGGATCGCCAGATGCTGCCCGCCCACGCCCCGGCGCGGGAAGGAGGCCCGCAGCCCGCCCAGGCGGTCATACACGCGCAGGAACGGATCCAGCGTGTGCCCGCCGCTGATGACCATTTCATCCGGTCCGAAGTCCAGCGCGGTGAACAGCGGCACGCACGCCTTCGCGGGGTAGTAGGCGTCGCGCCCGGCTAACTCCACGTGCGCGCGAAACCGGTCCAGCGGCTTCCCCCGCCCGTCGAGGAGCGAGAAGTGGTGGGTGAGCTGCAGGTCGCGCGTCACCGCGCCGTCGCGCAGGATTCCCTGGATGAGCCAGCTCCGGATGAAGGCATACGCGGGCGCGCCGCCCTGCGCCAGGCCGATGGCCAGCCGTCCGTCCGCCGCCAGCGCGAAGCCGGTCAAAGCCAGGTGTTTCGCCTGCCCGGCGCAGGGGTCTTTCAGCGTCGCCAGCGTGACGAAGGTATTGCCCTCCTCACGCGACAGCACCAGTTCCAACCCCAGCGCATGCGCGCGCAGCGCCGCCACCACCACGCGCCCGTCGGCGTCCAGCGCCACCGCGCCGTTCGTGGCGTGGTCGGGCAGCGTCACCGTGCGCAGGGGCGTGTCGCCATCCACCGAGGAGATGGTCAGCGACCGCGACGGGCGGTCCAGCAGCAGCAGAAATGCCTCCGTGCCGCTCACCGCCAACTGCGGGATGGGCAGCAGCGGGTCGGCGGGCAGCGACTGGTCATCCGACAGCCCCAGCGCCCCGAGCGGGATGCGCTGGTCATGCCGCGCGCCGCGCGCCTCGCCCGCCGGCGCGAAGGTCACCACCTCGCGCAGCGCTCCATCCAGCACGTAGAGCACCGGCGGCGCCGCCGGCGTGCCCGGCGTCATCGCCACGGACCGCGGCGCCAGCAGGTCGCGCCCGCCCGCGACCGGCGTCCGCGCGAACAGCGTGGTTGTCAGCTCTCCAGCATGAACCAGCGCCCCCAGCAGCGCCAGACTCCACAGCATGACCCGAATTCGCATGGATATCCCTCTTTCGCGGCAGACGTGTCGCGCGTTCGTAGTTTCATGCCCCTCTCATCGGGGAGAGGGGGCGGGGGTGAGGGGACGCGCGATATCACCCCCATTGTACCCCAATTTGGCGGAATCTCCCAGGCAACCGCGCCCGACGGATTCCGCACAAGACTCCCGTTTTTACCGGCGGCGGCACGGGCATAGCCAGAAAGGGACGGCGGAAACGAGGTTATTGATATGGCATCGAATGGCGGCATCACGTTGGGACGCATCGGCGGCATCCGTATCGGCCTGGATTATAGCTGG
>JAKIYB010000688.1 GCA_022708765.1 Armatimonadota bacterium
ATGATGAAGTCGGCGTAGGTCTCCATCATGTCGTGCATCATCTCCGGATAATCGTACCAGGCATAGGAAAGATTCTCCGTGCCCATGAACTCCCGGGCGCGCCAGTAAAAGCCGTTGGCGGCGCAGTTGCGACCGAGCACCAGCGGATAGTCGCGCGCCTGCCAGCGCGCCACGCGCTCCGGCGTCAGCTCCGCCTGGCGTTCGGGCATATTGGCGATGAGGCGTGCCTTCACCCCCGGCCAATCGTCGGGCGTCTCCACCGGGAAGCGCAGGTATTCGTCCATGCAGATGCGCATGCCGTCCACCGTGCCCTCGATGAGCGCCTTCGTCACGATGCCCTTGCTGTTGCGGGTGATCTCGTAGTCCGGCGTCACCTCCAGCACTTCCGTGGGGTACTCCGGTAGGAAGCCGTAATTGACGCCGATGAATTCGCGGCGATCGAGCTTCAGCGCCGGCTCTTCCTCGAACCAGTACCAGTGCAGGCCCGCGACGGCCTCCGGCGCCTCCCGGCGCCAGCGCGCCTTCGTCTGCGCCCAGGCGGCCAGTTCGTGATTGGGCCGGCGGTCGCACGGCTGATACTCCATACAGGCGATGAAGCGTTCGAGATCGGTGGTCATGGACTGTCCTTCCCGCGTTCGGTCTACTCCCTCGTAAGATACACCGCCGTCGGCAAAATCCCTTCCCCGCGCGGGAGGGTTTCCAGCAGCAGGCAGCGGCAGTCGGCATGGAAGGTGACGGAACCGGTCAGTTCGCCGCACTCGCCGGGGAGGAGGGCGTAGGGGAGCGCGGTATCGCCGTGGAGGACGCCGGCTTCAGCGGGGGTGACGCGCAGGACAACCTCGCCCATGACGGGCAGGAGGCCGCGGTTCTCTACCGTGAGCGTATACGCGCCTGGTTCGTTGGATTGCAAGCAACAGCGCACGGCCGGATCGAGCGATTCCGGCTCTGCCGGCCAATCGTCAGCGGAGCGCGGCAGCACGCCGTCCAGGCGGGGGCCGGCCAGCGCGGGGTCCAGCGGCCCGAAACCATAGGCCAGCGCCGGATCGTCCTCGCGGAGACAGCCTTCCGCGTGGAGCAAGCGGCTGTTGCGACGCGCAAGCGCGCGGTCGTCCCATGCGCGGCATCCCCGCAGCAGGTTGCCTTCCAGTATCGCCGGCCGGATGGGACCGGGCGCCTCGCAGGCGATGCCGCCGGACAGGCTGTTGTTGCGCAGCAGGTTGTCGCGCCCGCCCTGCTGGCACCAGGCGAGGCTCTCCGCTTCAACAAGGTTATCTTCGATGAGGATGGCGACGCAGTCGGCAAGATGCATGCCGATGCGCGTTCGGCGAATAACGTTACCGCGAGCGCGCGTCCCCGGCCAGGGCTCGTGGAGCCACAGGCCGATATTCACGTCAGTGACGACGTTGTGTTCGATGATTGCGCCGGCGTCCACCGTCAACATGATGCCGGTCAGGCTGCCGCTGACGGCGTTCTGCCGCACCTGGCAGTGACGGCCGCTCACCCGGACGCCCGCCTCCCCGCCGCGCAGGATGCAATCGGACAGCAGCAGGCTGTCGCCGTCGAGTATCGCGCCGCCTTCCACGATGCACGCGAGGATGCGGTGATCGCTCCCGCGCGCCGTGAGTCGTCCGCCGACACGGCATGCGTAGAGGCGATTCCCCTCTCCGCTGATCGTCACATCGCCGGTAATGCCAAGGCCTTCCAGTCTGACGTTGTCGGCGGTGATTTCGGCTCCAGCGAGGCACGGCCGTTCACCGGGATAGGCGCCAATGAGGCATCCGGCCTCCTCC
>JAKIYB010000689.1 GCA_022708765.1 Armatimonadota bacterium
AGGCGCAAGAGCGGATGAATTACCTGGCGTTTTACGATGAGCTGACCGGTCTACCGAACCGTCTGCTTTTCACCGACCGCCTGGAACAGGCACTGGCGCGCGTGCGGCGTCAGGGGGTGCGGGTAGCACTCCTCTTCATAGATCTCGACCGTTTCAAAGAGGTGAACGATTCGCTGGGGCATCCCGTAGGCGATAAATTGCTATACAGTGTCGGCCAGCGATTGCATGAGTGTGTGCGCGCCAGTGACACAGTCTGCCGTATGGGTGGTGATGAGTTCGTGGTCATCCTGCCCGATATGGATGCGGAGACGGATCATCCGGAAGTGCTGGCCCAGCGCATTATTGAAGCTTTCGCGGAGCCATTCCTGCTGCAGGACCACGAATTGTTCATCTCACCCAGCATTGGTATCGCCATCGCTCCGAGCGACGGCGAATCGGTAGACGCGCTAATGCGGCATGCCGACCTGGCCATGTATCGCGCAAAGGAGCGGGGACGCAATCGCTACCAGTTCTTCACGAAAGATATGAGCGCGATGCTCACTGAACGGCGCCAACTGGAAGGCCAGCTCCGGCGCGCGATAGACAACGGCGAATTTACCGTGCTCTACCAGCCGCAGGTCGGTATTCACAGCGGCGGCGTCTTTGGCGTGGAAGTGCTCATCCGCTGGCGGCATCCCGAGCAGGGGGTTATCTCCCCATTGGACTTCATCCCCGTCGCTGAGGAAACCGGACTGATCGAGCCGATCGGTGAGTGGGTACTGCAGACCGCCTGTACGCAAGCCCGTGCCTGGCATGATGCCGAGACACTGGACCTGCGTCTGGCGGTGAACCTTTCAGCCCGGCAATTTGAGCGGGCATCACTCGTCCCAAACATCGAACGCGTGCTGCGGAACACCGGCTTTCCGGCGGAAGCGCTGGAACTGGAAATTACCGAAAGCACCGCCATGCGCGACTGGCGTCGCACGGCGACCGTGCTCAGCCAACTGCGCGAGTTCGGCATCCATATCGCCATTGACGACTTCGGCACCGGGCACTGCTCGTTTGGCTACCTGCAGCGCTTCCCGGTGACGACGCTGAAGATGGACCGCATGTTCATTCAGGAACTGCTCGCCAACCCGTCGAACCCGGCCATCGTGCATGCCATTGTCGTGCTAAGCGATGCACTCGGCCTGACGCTCATCGCCGAATGCGTCGAAACGCGAGAACAACTCCAGATGCTGCTCCAGCAGGGTGTCGAGTGCTTCCAGGGATACTTCTTCAGCCAACCGCTGGGGGCGGAGGAATGCGGGGCCCTGCTGGCGGAGCGCCGCCGCCTATTGCCGGACGATCTGCGGGCCGTCGCCGGTTGCCGTGAGGGAGAACGCGCATGAAAACCATCTGGCGCATCGCGCCGATCCTCCTGCTGCTGCTGGGCACGCTGGGTGCGGAAGCACTCGTCGCGCCGGCACGCTGGACCGCCCGCGACCTGCTGCCGCGGGCGGGCGCGCATGGCGGGCAGATGCGGCTAGTAACGCCACCGGAGACGGCACTGCGCGTGCTCACCGGCGCGTTGCTCATCTACAAAGCGGCGCGCGAGCATCCAGTCCTCTCTCTTACCCTTGATATTCCCGAAGATGGGTATTACCGCGTCACAACGTCGCTGGTCTACGGCCCCTGGCGAGATGGGCGCTACGGCATGTTCCACGCCGCCGCCGACGACGTGCCCATCGGACTCACGCGCGACGTCTTCCACGGGTGGTACGGGCGCGGCGCCACACCCGCCTACCGGCTCTCCTTGGTGGAT
>JAKIYB010000068.1:0-6814 GCA_022708765.1 Armatimonadota bacterium
TTGCTGATCGAGCCTTCCTGGTCGCCCGCCATGATGACCGGCAGGCCGGTGATTTCGCGCCCGGCATCCTTCACCGCGTGGATGAAGGCGGCCACGTCGTCCAGCGGCTTATTGCGGTCCACCCCACAGGGCAGGTAGTCGCCGCCGCGCACGAAGCGCTCGAAGACGCCGGAGAACTGCAGCGCGCCAAAGCGGTAGCGTTCAAAGTTCGCGCGGGCAAACTCCACGCTCTCCCCGCCGCAGATATTCCCCATGAACATCTGACCGAGCAGATCGTCCAGGGACATCCGGTTGATGAGGGCATCGAGATCGGGCAGCACGGGCACATACCTCCCCATGGACAGGCTAGCTGTTTATTCGACATGCCCGCGGCGCTTCCTGCCGCATGCCCAGGTGGGGGATCAGCATTCCGAGGGGTGAAGGTTGGCGGTGAGCCAGGCATGCACGTCAATGATTTCCCGGCGACCGGACGCGGCGGCGTCGAGAGCTCGGGCGATCATGATGGAGGGGATGGCCCCCTGGAGGAACGGGTTGGGGCTGGGGCCGCCGGCGCGCACGGCGGCGACAAATGCTTCAGACTGGCGCAGGAAGCCGTCTTCCTCGCCGGTGATGGTCGTTTCGCGGCCTTCCGCGTCTCGCTCCTGCAGGCGGGTGAAGCGCGAGAAGAGCGCGAGACTGGCGCCGCCTCCCGCCGCTTCGAGGAGGAATTTCGAGATAGCGCCGGGCCCGTTGCCGGCGTCGGCCACCGCCAGGCTGCCCAGCGCGCCGTTGGCGAATTCAAAGGTGGCGCACATGGTATCTTCGATGCCACTGGGCTGGCGGGCATTGCGCGCGGACGCCGTCACCGCCACCGGCAAGCTGCCGGCGAGGATATGCAGCGCGTCGGCGGCATATACCCCCTGCGCGCGCACGTTGCCGCCGCTGATCGCCGGGTCATTCAGGTATCCATCCGGCCAGGGGTCGTCCAGCACGTGCGCGAAGAGGATTTCCGGGTTCGGCAGGAGCGCCGTCGCCCGTGCCACCAACGAATGGAACCGGATTTTGAAGCCGGACTGAAAGAGGATGGGATGCCGTTCCAGCAGGTCGGCCATCTCGCGCAGCAGTTCCACCGGCAGCGCCAGCGGCTTCTCCATGAAGACCGGCTTGCCAGCGCGGGCGGCCGCTTCCAGCAGGCGCAGGCGGTCATTGTGCATGGTGCAGATGTAGATGGCATCCACCGCCGGATCGTCGGCCACTCGCTGGAAGTCATCCGTGCAGTAGTCGCCGCCGAACTCGCGCAGCATCTCTTCCGCCAGATGAAAATCATCCGGGCGGTTCCAGTAGGCGCACGCCCGTGATGGCACGGAAGGTTTGCGCGTGTTCGCGGGCATTGCGCCCGCAACCGAAAATGGCAAGCTGTAGCAGAGAATCGCTCATGCCGCATCCTATCCCAGTGTTATCTATAGCATACCGCATAATTCATGCGCATGGAATACCCCCGGCGGTCTTGTTTACCACTAATCCGCTTATTGGTGGTCGAAAGGCGATTAGCTGTCTGTGAAATCGGGAACTATCTTTTTTGATAGAGAAGAGCAGGAATCCGTCCGCTCTGGTGGAAATGTGATGATACCGTCCAGTTTTCACGAAAGGGATCTGACCGCCATGAAAGCTCTGTGCTCCCGCATCAGTTGGGCCTATGCCCTCGCCGCCCTGCTCATCGGGCTGGTGACCACCGCCGCGCTCTGCGCGGATACGCCAGCTACTCCGGCCTATCTCGACACCGCGACATACAAAGGCGCCTCGGTGTGCAAGATGTGCCACAACAAGAAAGACGCGCCGATTTACACTTACTGGGAAGCGTCAAAGCATGCCGCAGTCGCCAAGAATTTGCCCTGGAAAGAGGGAGAAACCCCCGCGGTGGAAGTAGCCTACCGCCATGTGACTGGCTATAACCCGGCGACGAAGACATGGAAGGACAAGGGCGTCACCTGCGAAGCCTGCCATGGTCCCGGCAGCGCGCACATGATGGCGAAAGATAAGAAGGTCACCATCATCAATCCCGCCAGCCTGAAGACCGCCGGCCAGCGCGTATCGCTCTGCGGCCGCTGCCATGGCCAGTATACCATCGGCGACCAAAAAGTGGCGGTTAATTACAAGTTCGGGCAGGATTTGCTCACCACCGAGGGCTTCAAGCTCGCCGAGGTGCAGGAAGGCAAACCGATGCAGGAGATGAATGAAGTGGTCACCAGCAAGCATTTCGCGAAGGACATCACCTGCGTGAACTGCCATTCGTCGCACGTCGCAACGCCGCAGGCGCACCAGTTAAAGCAGCCCGTCAACGAGCTGTGTCTGAGCTGCCACAAGGATAAGACGATGGCCGTCCACGCGCCGAAGGCCGCCGCGGACGCCACCTGCGCCACCTGTCACATGCCAAAAGGCTCACACGCCTTCGCAAAGCCGAAGGCTGAGTAAGCGCCGACAGGTGTATCTGTGCCGCGTGCCCCGTGTAAACTCTACACGGGGCACGCGCGATTTTCCGGCCATCACGTTCGCTCGCCGCACAAGCATTGTCATGGTGTAACACAGGCAGGCACGTAAAAAAGGTGTACTGTACCGCTGACGGACGGGGAGGAGGCGATGAGTTCAACGAGTGACGCGCGCATCAACTGGTATCATTCTCCCATCGAGCGGAAGGTGCTGCAGCGCCTGACGGCACGCAGCGATTGGCGCGGCCTGCGGCAAGTGGTGCCGCAGCTTGCGCTAGCGGTCGCCACGGGCGCCGGCGCGTATTATGTCGCGCGGCATTTCCCCTGGCCGGCCGCGGCGGCGGTCTGCTACGTCCATGCCACCATCTATGCGTTTCTTGGCCTTGGTGGCGCCGGGCACGAGCTGAGCCACGGCACACCGTTCAAAACGAAGTGGCTCAACGAGTTCTTCATGATGCTGGTGGCCTTCCTCACCTGGACGAATTACATCCACTTTCGCGCCAGCCACCGCAAACATCACCAGTATACCGTGCATGCGGGATTGGATATGGAGGTGGTGCTGCCGCTGCAACTGCGCCGCTTTGACTGGCTCTTTGCCTTCACCGCCAACCCCTTCATGCTCTACCACGTGTTGACAACCACGGCGCGCCACAGCCTGGGGATCATCAAAGGTGAGTGGGAGGAACGCATCTTTCCGGAGTCAGACACGCAAGGCCGACGGCAACTCGCAATCTGGGCACGCACGCTGCTCATTGGCCACCTGCTGCTGGCGGGCGCCTTCATTTACTTCCAGCAGTGGATCCTGCTGGCGCTGGTCACCTTCGCACCCTTTTACGCCGGCTGGCTGAATTTCCTCTGCGGTTTCACCCAGCATGTGGGGATGATGCCGAACGTGCCGGACTTCCGCTGCTGCTGCCGCTCAGTGGCGCTCAACCCGCTGCTGCGCTTCCTCTACTGGAACATGAATTACCACGTGGAGCACCATATGTATGCGGCAGTGCCATTTCATCACCTGCCCCACCTGCGCGCGGCCATTGCACACGACCTGCCACCGGCATCGCCAGGCCTTATCGCCGCCTGGCGGGAAATCCTCGCCGTCCTGCGCCGCCAGCAAGCCGACCCGAGCGCGGTGGTGGTCGCGCAGCTTCCCGACATGAAGGTGCCGGAGGGGTAAACGGCGCTGGCTTACTTGATCACCGGCACCAGGCGCCACCCCTGCCCTTCCGTGAACTCGCGGATGGAGAAGCACCAGATGACGGCTTTCTTCCCGGCAAGGTTATCGCCGCGCCGCAGCAGGTTGATGCGCGACGGGGTGGCGCCGGAGCCGCGCACGCCTACCACGTCTACCGGGAAACCGAGCTGCAGCGCCAGGTGATCCGCCAAACCGGCGCCGCTGGCCAGCATATCCTCGCCGGCATGGAAGACGAGGGTATGGCTGTCACCGAGCAGCAGCACCGGGCTTTCGCGCCAGGGCTTGAACGGCGCCAGACCGTCTTTCGTACGCTCCTGCACGACCTGGATGGGCAGTTTCTCCTTCGTCAGATCGGGATTATTGAGCATCGTCCACAAGTCGCCGGTGATCTCGATCTCTTTTGCTATCATTTCCAGCTTGCGCCTGGCCACGGGTTTCAGCCATGGCTTATCCTTGAGCAACGCCGCCAACTCTGACGCCGTCACCGCGCACCCGGCACTGGACCAGTGGGTATCCTGCTTGCAGTAGAGCGCCGGCCCGCCAGCAGCGCGCTGCTTGAGGAAGACAGGGGTCAGGTCCAGCACCGTCACCCCTTTTTCCGCCAGCACCTTGTAGAAGGCCTGATGCGTGATATCCACGCGCGGCTCCGGAGTGGTGATGGCGGTGGTAAACATGTCGGGGTAAATCGCGGCCTTCGCCGGCACGGGCACGACGATGAGGGTGATATCGGCAGCATCAAGCTGGCGCTTGAAGTCGAGGATGGCGGGGATGGCATCAGCCACTTCCGGTTTCGCCACCCGGTTCACCGCGACGGCGTCCGGTCCCCAGAATTTACCCACGCTCATCGAACGCAGTTCATAGGAGAAGAAGAGCCAGCCGTCTTTCCCCGTCACTACCGTTGACTTCGCCTGGTCGGCCGCGGCGTATTTCGCCGCGGCTTCCTTTTGAAAGACTTCAGCGGGTGTCGGCTCCGCCGCCTTCGCGGGCAGCAGACCGCCCAGCATCATCACCGCCAGGATGACATGCGGCCAGGCCATTGTCGTTTACTCCTCTCCCCAGAAGGTATCCAGCAGGAACAGGGCATCATCGTCCAACTCGATGCGATTATACCCACCGTATCGGCCTTCAACCTCCGCCCAGGGCTTCAGGCGCAGGCGAATTGTCTTACCGACCGCATAACTGGCGGCCTTAGTCCACTCGTTATCGCGCATGCCCCAGACGAAGACGACGATTTCATCGCCGTGCGCTTCGCCGGAGACCGCCGTCACCCCGGTGAGATGCAGCGCGATGAGACAATCTTTATACGGCACGGAACCCGGTTGCGGCGCGTCACTGCGCGCGGCGATGGTCGCGCGCACAACAAGGCCTTTTTCGGCTGGGTCAGGCTTCGGATCTGGTTTGGGATCCGGCTTCGGATCCGGTTTGGGATCCGGTTTGGGATCCGGCTTGGGATCCGGCTTGGGATCCGGCTTGGGATCCGGCTTGGGGTCCGGTGTCGGGTCGGGCTTCGGATCAACAACCTGGCCTGGTTTGGGGTCGGGTTTCGGGTCCGGCACCGGCGTTGGCGCCTTCGCGGCGGGGAGATTGACCAGCTTCCAGTCGCCGCTATACAGTTCGCGCCGGGCGAACTGATAGATGACCACGCGCTTGCCAGCCAGGCGGTCATTGCCGCGAGCGAGGTCGCGCGCGAGCTGCTGGCGCGTCGTATACGCGCCGCCGGCATTGGTCACCAGCCGATCTACCGGACGTTTCAGGCAGTAGCTGAGCTGTTCTCCGAAGCCGGCGCCGGCGCCCCACCCCATGCCTTCGAGGGAGTAGATGTTGCTGTAGCTGTCGCCCATCAGCAGGATTTCCGCGTTTCGCCGGGTTTTCCAGGGCGCGCCGTCGGGCTCCCGCACCTGCTGAATGGTCACTTCCTGTGGCAGAAAGAGCGGCTTGGCCGCGGGCAGCTTCAGCATCAGCGCCACATCGCCAGGCGTACGAACCATCTTCTCGGCGCGCTGGTAGGCGATGTCACCCTTTTCCACCAGCTTTTCGCGCTCCAGGAACTCTGCCAGGTCGGTGGCGGTGCGTTCCATCGCGCCGGGCGCCCAGTGGGTATCGGTTTCCAGGTACTGCGGCTGACCGGTCTCGCGTTTGGCGGCTAGCAGCGTCTCCGCGCAGTCATAAACCAGGATGCCGTCCGCGCGCAGCGCGTTGCGGAAGGCGGGATAGGATGGATTATCCACCAGCGGCGCGACGGACGCATACCGGTCGGATAGGTATTCCGGGTGGATCATCGGCTTCAGCGGTGTAGGCATCACCACCAGGGTAATGCCGCGCGCTTTGAGCTGGTCATGAAACTGGCGAAGCGCCAGGCGCGGGTCCGGCTGGATGGGCTCCCCACCTTCGCCGCTGCGCGCGCGCACGGTAAGGTGCACGGGATTGAGGAAGCCGCGGTCGGTGACGTAATCCACATCCGACCGATAAAAGAGCCAGCCGTCGCGCCCAACATACGCTTGCTCATTGCCGACATCCACCAGGCCGGTGAGCATGAACTGCATAGGCGGCAGCACCGACTTCACCAGTATGGAATTGTCCTCAAGCGCCGTCTCAAACTCCTTGAGTTCGGCGGCGGAGGGCATCAGCGCAACGGCGTCGAGGACCGAGCGCACCCGTGTAATCTCCCCCCAGCTCGGTAGCGTATTGAACACGTCGAACACCTGCGGGCGGGCGCGGCCCGGCGCGGGGTGGCGCGCTTCGGAGACGAACTGGGCAACAGGCACGATGAAGATGGTCAGCAAACAGGCATAAACGAGGAGCCAACTGACGCGGGGGGTGATGCGGGTATGCTCGAGGGCGAGTTTCGCCTCTTCCTCACGCGAGAGCCGCTCGGGGTGCGCCGGCGTTGCCGGCGCGGCGGCCGGCTCCATCAGTATCGTTCCATCTTTTTCACGCGTCGTTGCCATATAGACCCTCATCGTGTGCGATTAGAAAATAAAGTAGATAAAAGGATTGTACGCCTGGGTTGCGAGCACCAGCAGCGCGATCCAGAAAAGCGCGATGCACGCGACGGCTTTGCGCCAGGAGATTTGCTGGGTCCATCCCCAGGTATCCTGCGCGCCCCAGACGATGATCCCCGCGCCGAGGAAACTTAACAGATAATACGGCTTGTAAA
>JAKIYB010000068.1:6824-13199 GCA_022708765.1 Armatimonadota bacterium
GCAGATTCGCGGAGTTTGACGCCGCGTGCATGCCGAACATGCTGCCCAGGTATGTCATGGCGCTGGGCAGGTCGCTGGCACGAAAGAAGACCCAGGTGATGAGCACGATGACAAAGGTAATCGCCACGCGGATGCCCTTGGGCAAGCGTTGATAGAAGCTCTTTTTGCCTTGCGCGCGCTCGAGGGCGAGCATGCCGCCGTGAATGCCGCCCCAGACGACGAAATTCCACGCCGCGCCATGCCAGAGGCCACCGAGCAGCATCACCAACGCCAGGTTGATATAGGTGCGCACATTCCCCTTGCGGTTGCCGCCCAGCGAGATATACAGGTAGTCGCGCAGCCAGGAGGACAGCGAGATGTGCCAGCGCCGCCAGAACTCGGTGATGGACGCTGACTTATATGGCATGTCAAAATTCTTCGCGAAGACGAAACCGAGCATCAACCCCAGGCCGATAGCCATATCCGAGTATGCGCTGAAATCGAAGTAGATCTGGAACGCATACGCGGTCACGCCGTACCAGGCGTCGAAAGGCGCGACGGCGTGGGCATTGAACGTCAGGTCGGCGATTTTTCCGCAGGGGTTCGCGAGGAGAATTTTTTTCGCCAGCCCCACCGCGAGAAACGCAACGCCGCGAGCGAACTTGGAGATAGTGTGCGTGCGGTAGACCATCTGATCGGCCACTTCCGAGAAGCGGATGATCGGCCCGGCCACGAGTTGCGGAAAGAGGGAGACGTAACAGGCGAAATCAATGAAGTTACGCATGCCTTTCGCATCGCCGCGATAGATATCAATGGAATAGCTCATGGACTGGAAGGTGTAGAAGCTGATACCGAGCGGTAGCACCACGCGCATGACATGGTCAAGCTGCATATCGGGCAGCCCTACCAGCCCCATCAGCGCGTTATAGTTATCCATGGTAAAGTTAAAGTATTTAAAGAATCCGAGCAGCGTCAGGTTGGAGATAATGGAGACAATCAGCGCGATTTTTTGCGTGCGCGTGCGCGGGGTGCCCGGTTCCAACAGTTCAATCGGTCGGTTCCATCCACGAAAACCGTTATGCACCTGCACGAGGCCGGCGATGTAGTCAATGAGGGTAGAGACGAACATGAGGATCATGAACTTAGGGTTCGCCCACCCGTAGAAGAAGTAGCTCAGCAGCGTCATCGCCAGGTGACGGCCGCGCATGGGGAGCAGATAATAGATTACCAGCGCGAGCGGCAGGAAGTAAAAGAGAAAGAGATGTGAACTGAATACCATCCGTCGTCATCCCGTCCGCGGCCGCGCCGGATGGCGCGGCCGCGTTGAAATCGCAGGTCGCGTCCCGATCAAAATCCACCGGCTACGACAATCGTGGGATTGTAGAAGAGGCGGTCGTCAATCGCGCCGCGGAACGAATAGGCTTCGCGCATTTCCAGACCGACGGAGAGACCGAACGGCGCCGCGTAGGTACGGTACCCCAGCCCGACGCCGGCTTCCAGGCGATTCGACGCGCCGTTGTCGCCGGAAGCGGACGCCGCCAGATGTCCCACGCCGTAGACCCACCAGCGGGTGTTGCCCTGCTGGCGCAGGATGACGCCTTCACGCGCGCGAATTGTCATATACAGATCATCCGCCGCCCCCACCCAGGTAATGTCACCATACAGGTCAAAGACCCGGTTTTTACCGTGCTCCCACTCGTTGAAGCCCGCCGCGCCGACGCGGAAATCGTCCGTGCCTTCGTTTTTGCCGGCGATCACATGGCCGAAGGAGGTGAAGGCAAACCACTGATCGCCGGGAAACCAGTAACGCAGTCCGCCGGTGAGGGTGACGCCCTGGGTGGTGTATTGATAGATGGCGTCCGAGCCCCGGGTATCCGCCCAGGCGTTCTGCAGCGCCAGATAGGCGCCGTACTGGCCTTTGCGCACGCCGGTCGTATACTGCTGTACCGACGAGTAGCCGGTTAACCGCGTCCAGACGGCGTCCACATACAGCGTGTGGAAGTTGCGCCATTCATCAGGATTTTGCGCCGGCGCCGACAGTGCCAACAACAGCAGCCCGCAGAGCATGACCGCATGGAAGGGGAGATGCCTCATTGTGTGAACTCCTTTACCGCGATGAGTCTACCAATATTGGTGTTGCGCGATCATGGATTGCCGGATTTACGGCGCCGCTTCCGGCGCCAGGACGGCGACCGCTTCCGTCCACCCATAATGCCGCGCAAAATCGAGTGCTGTCAAGCCGTCGTTATCCGCCGCGGCGCGCGGGGCTTTGCGCTCCAGCAGCAGTGACAGCGCCTTCGCCTGCCCACTGGCAGCCGCCCAGTGCAGCGGGGTGCAGCCCTGCGTATCCGGCACCATCACATACGCCCCCTGCTCGAAGAGGAGCGTCATCGCCGCCGTCTGCCCGCGCAAGGCAGCCCAGTGGAGCGGCTGCGCCCCACAGACGGGATCGCGCACCGCCACCGCGAACTTCGCCGTCAGCAGGGCCTGCATCAGCGCTTCGTCGTCAAGGGCAACGGCCAGATGCACCGGCGTCACCTGTTTGAGAATTGGCTCCGTGACATCGGCGCCCTTCTCGACCAGCGCCCGCGCCATCTCCGCCGACTTCCGCTGCAGCGCGATCCGCAGGGGTGAAAAGTCGGCGGCATCCCGCAGATTGACAAACGCTCCGGCGGTCAGCAGTTCCCGCGCCACATCGTCGTTGCCGCGCAGCAGCGCCGCCAGCAGCGGCGTGCGCTTCTCTTTATCAGGGGCGTTGACATTCGCCCCGCGGGCGATGAGCACGCGCGCCCCCTCGGCGGTTGACACTACATGCAGCGGGGTGCGGCCCAACTCATCCGTCGCATTCGCCTGTGCCTTCGAGGCCAGCATCATCGTGCGCACATAGGGGAGCTTACCTTCCGCCGCGCCTTTGTGCAGGAAAGTCCATTCGGGACGTGACGCCACGGCGTATTCCGGGAGCGGCGGCAGCAGCAGCGCCGCCACCGCCGGCATCGCGCGGCCGAAGACACTGATGCCGTCCCGCGCGCACAATGCCGGATTTGCGCCGCGAGTGAGGAGCAGCCGGGCGAGTTCGACGTCATTCCGTTCCGCCGCCAGCATCAACGGCGTGCGCTCGAACCGGTCGAGGGCGTCAACGGGGACTTCCGCCGTCAGCAACGCAATGACGGTCTTCGGCAGATGCCTGGCTACCGCCAGGTGCAGCGGCGTGCCGCCCTCGGGGTGTTCCCGCAGCGGGTCGGCGCCGTTGCGCAGCAGCAGCACGGCGGTTCCGTCTTTTCCAGCCAGCAGCGCGCGGTGCAGCGGCGTATTCCCCTCGCGGTCCTCCGCGCGGGGGTCGGCGCGCGCCGTCAGCAACGCCTCGATCACCGGCACGGCGCCCGCTGCGGCGGCAAGGTGCAGCGGCGTAACGTCCTCGGCATCCCGCGCATTGGCATCGGCTCCCTGCTCGAGCAGGCGCTGCACGACCATCGTCAACCCCGCGCCGGCGGCGCGATGCAGCGGCGTCGCGGCATCGGCGGCCATACCCGGCTGAACGGCGGGCGCCGCGGGCGGCGTGGCCCGTACCTGTTCCAGCAGCGTTTCCAGCGCGGTCAGATTGACCGTCGGCACGTCAAGGCTGGCGCCTTTTCCCATCAGGTAGGCCGCCAGTGGCGCGCGCTTCGCCTCCACGGCAACGGCCAGCGGCGAATACCGCCGCGCGTTCAGCGGGTCCAGCGGCGCCTGGTGCGTCTCCAGCAGCAGTTTCGCCAACTCAATATTGCCCGTCCGCGCACACAGGTGCAGTGCGGTGTCTCCCTCATCGTTCGCCAGCGTGACATCAGCGCCCGCTTCCAGTAACTGCTTCGCCATGCCGTGCTGCTGGGCGGCCAGCGCCAGCAGCAACGGCGTGTTGCCTTCGGCCCGCGCGCCTCCTCATTTTTCAACAACAACGGCAGCACAGCCGCAAGCCCCTGGCTCACGGCGGTATGCAGAGGGGTGGAGACGCGAGTGTCCTCAGCCGGCTCCGGTTCCGGCTGCAGCATGGTATCCAGGCGAGCCAGGTCAATCCCCGGCGCGTTGATATCGGCCCCCGCCTCGACCAGCAGACGTACAATGGCGGGATCGCCCGTGGCGAGTGCCACGGCCAGCGGCGTGCGGTCGTCGGCGTCTTTCGCATTCACCGGCGCTTTATGCGCGAGCAGCAGGCCGGTCATGCGCGCCGACCCGGCGGCGACGGCCAGGTGCAGCGCCGTGCGGCCATCATCGTCCGGCGCGGACACGTCCGCGCCTTTCTCAATCAGTACCACAACCAGGTCATCCAACTGCTGGCGCACCGCGTCATGCAACAGCGCCGCGGCAGGCTTCTCCGTCTGACCGGCGCGCGCCAGCAGCGCATTCAATTGCGCGATATCCAGGTGATCGGCGCGAATATCCGCGCCGCCATCCACCAGCAGGCGCACCAGGTCCGGACGCGCCAGGGCCACGGCGTCGTGCAGCGGAGTTCGCTCCCGGGCATCGAGGGCATTCACCGCGGCGCCGCGCAGCAACAGCATGGCGGCCACAGCGTAATGACCCGCGCGCACCGCCACGTGCAGCGGCGTTGCGCCGTCACGGTCGCGCGCCACCAGCGCGTCTTCCCGCTCGGTCAGCGCCGCCTCGACGTCGGGCAGCGCGCCGTTTTCCACGGCGTCGAAAATCACACGTTCCGCCCCGGTGCGCAGCACGAGACGCTGCCCCGAGCGCGGATGCGTCACCGTCACCTTTTCCAGTTCGGCGTCCCAGGTGATCTCAGTTTCCAGCGTCTCAGCGGCAAACGCCAGTGGAACATAGGTGAGCCATTGCTGCAGCGTCGGGGGAATGCTGAGCAATACTTTTTTCTCTTTAACCTTCGCGGTAGGCGCATTGATGGTGAGCATCATCGTGCGCCCATCGAGCGCGGTGGTGACGGACAGTGTCTCCGGGTGGTACTGGACGGTCGCGCCCGCCCACTCGGCGATATAGCGATACGGCACCATCACGACGCGATTGAAGAGAAAGGGGCGCGGCGGCGCGGCAACGACGACGGTTGCCAGCGCGCCAAGCAGGCAGGCACAGAGGAGCATACGCCAACCCATGCTGCTCTCCTTCCTTCCAGATGCCTGGTCTACGAGTGATTCAGACGTCCGCGTTCCGGGTGGATGTCATGATGATTATTATACAGGAGATTGCCTTTCCTGTGTAACTCTGTGGTAAAGCGCCAAGACATACGCCTTCCTTCCGGCGAGTAAGCGGCAGGGAAATTGGGCATAGATATAGAAGAATATGATCACGTCTGCCATGCATCCAATGTTTCAAGGGACATACCAGTTTTCATGATCATGCCGCGTCTGCCGTCGTCACTCCGCCGTCTCATCTACGCATGGCTGTGCTGCCTGATCGGCCTGCCGTGCGTCGCGGCCTATACGCTGACCGTGACGCCGGACCGTCCGCGCACCATGTACGCGGTGAACCAGGAGATCCGCTTCCTGGTGCGTCTGGAGCACGACGGCGCGCCGGTCACCTCTGGCGAGATCGTCTTCCTTCTGGACGAGGGCGCGCGCGACGAGCGCAACGGCGGTACCTGCTCCCTCGGTCCCGAGCCGGTGGTGCTGGCGACGGCTCGGAGCGAGCCGGGTATCGTGCGTTGCCACGTCAGCTATACCGTAGACGCGCAGGCCACGTTGTATGCCATGGCCGTCGTAGGCGTTGGACTTGAACAGTTGCTGCCCAGCCGGCCCCCTCCGGCGGATTTTGACGAATACTGGGAAACGCAACGGACACAGCTTGCGGCGCTGCCGATCAGTGCCACCTCTCGCCCGGTTCCCGCCAGCGTGCCGAACGTTGACTGCCAGGATATCGCCATCACCTTTCTCCCTAATAAAGCGGTCAAAGGCTACCTGGCGCGACCGGCTAATGCCGCGAAAGGCAGCCTGCCCGCCATCCTCTGGCTCCCCTTCGCGGGAGTGGGCAGCGCCTACCAGTACCATGCCGTGCGTGGGGCCGAGTTGGGCGCGCTGTCACTGGCAATCAATATCTTTGGCATGGAGAACGGTCTGAGTCCGGAGCACTACGCAGTGTTTGAAGAGGGGATGTATAAGCGTTATCCCCTTCAGGGTCGGGAAAACCGGGATACGTATTTCTACCGCGACGCCTACCTGATGGCCTGGCGCGCGTTGGATTACCTGGCATCCCGGCCGGAATGGAACGGTAAAATGCTGGCGGTCTTCGGCTCCAGCCAGGGAGGCGCGCTGGCGCTGGCCGCGGGCGCGTTCGACCGCCGGGTGACGCTGATTGCGGCGGCTGTTCCGGCGATGTGCGATCACACTGCTTTCACCGTCGGGCGCCCGGCACCGTGGCCGGACCTGATTCCCCGCGAGGCTGACGAGGCGACGCAGG
>JAKIYB010000690.1 GCA_022708765.1 Armatimonadota bacterium
TGGTAGAAGCCGCTGCGCACGTAGTCGAAATGCACGCCGGCCACCGGATAGCGGTCGGCCACTTCCTGCATGAGCGCGGTTTCGTAAGCGAGCACCATCGGGTGGTTGCTGCACGCCCAGCGGTTGCTCTCCGCCCACATCTCCGGGCGCTCGCTCTGCAGGCCCTTGGCGGGGTGGTTCTGCATCGCCTGCAGTTCCGGCTGCGCGTTGAGCAGCGCTGAGCCCTTGCCTTCGATGAAGTTGCACAGCCAGGCATGCACCTTCAGTCCGAACTCCGGCGCCACATCCAGCAGTTCCTGCAATGGGTCGCGGCCGATACTCCACTCAGACTGCGTGGCGATGCTGCTCGGGTAATCCACATAGCCGCTGGCCTGCTTCACGCAGGGGAAGAGGATATCCACCCCATTGGTCACCAGCCGCTCGGCGAAGCCGCGCATGGCATCGCGGTCGGTAAAACACTCCAACCCGTGAATCCACACGCCAACGGGGGCAATCCCCGTGCGGGGAAACGGGACGATCTTACTGCTCATGGCAACCTCTTTTCGAGATAGATAGCGCTGTCATCACCTGTTCGGCAGGTGTATGGCGATATCCTTCCCGACACGCAATATGTTACTTTTTCTCAACGGTCACATGCTTGCTGCTCCCGGCCGGCACCGTCGCGGTGAAGACCACATGGTACTTGCCCGGGATGGGCGCGGAGGTGATCGTCGCGGTGATCGGCTTGTCGGTGGGATTATTCACTTCGATAACCGCCATGTTCTGCGTCCACAGCACATAGTTGAGCACGAGCGCCGGATCGGAGGCTGTCAGCGTATTGCCCACGTAGAATTTGCCGTCCACATTCGGCAGCGCGGCGTAGCCGACGCCGTCGCAGACGCCGATGTGCGCCAGGAAGGACGGACCGGAAGTCGTCAGTCCTTCCAGCGGTTTCGGGCTCATCAGTCCGGCCCACGCCTGGTAGGCGATGCCCCCTTCCGTCCACAGCGCCGCCGGCCAGTTGCCGTTCAGCCCGGTCACCTTCAGCGGCAGGTTCTTCAACGCGCCGCCTGCTTTCAATGTGCCGGCGACGGCGTAGTCCTTCGCCGCGACGTTCACCACGCCCAGCGTGCTGGTTGTGCCCTGGGTGAGCCGCAGGCTCCACGGCGGCGTGCCCTCGGCGCCCAGCTCCCTTCTCCACTCGCGCGGCAGGTAGACATAAGCGGCTTTGAAGGTCGCCCCAGCGGGCACTTCTTTCCCAATCTCCGCCCGCCATCCGAGCAGACCATTGCCGCTGACCGTCATCGGCGCCAGCAGGAAATATTCGCCGATATGCGCGCCGGCGGGCAGATCAATGAGCGTGGCCGCCTTGCCGTCCAGCTTGCCTTCCACTTTTTGCCCATCTTTCATGTAGAGGTAGGTTGCGCTTTGCCAGTTCAGGCTCTGGATCGCCGGGAACACGCCCGTCGGCGCGGGCAGCGCCTTCTTCAGCGTCAGCGTGGCCTCCACCTGGGTGAGCGTCTTCAGGTTGCCGCCGGCGGCGGTCAATCCCGTCTCCATGTCGTGCCACTTGCCCACGCGAGCGTAGGCGGTGTAGGTAGTGGTGGCCATGGCGTTCTCGATGCGCCAGGCGTCCATGCCGTAGTGCGTCGGGCTGAGATATTTACAATCAATGGTGTAGTCAGTGAAGGTGAGGGCGTTGCTGGCGAAGGGCAGGCTCATCTTCGTTGCCAGCGGATTGCCCCTGCCGCTGGAGAACTGCTCGGTCTCCTCGCCGGCGGGCACCTCCGGGCGGATG
>JAKIYB010000691.1 GCA_022708765.1 Armatimonadota bacterium
GGCGTGCATCAGGTTCTTCTCGTTGAGCGAGGCCAGGCTGGCGGTCTTGTCCGGCATGCCCAGCAGCCAGCAGCGCCGCCCCTGTTTCAACGCGAACGGCAGGCACAGCGCGCCGTCGGCGCGGGCAAGCGCCATCTGGAAGGGGTTGCGCGTTTCCACCGGTTGTTTTGGGTCCACCCACAGGTCGGCGCGGTAGCCGCCCACCATCAGCATGTCTGGGCTTCCCTCGCCGTACAGGGCGAACCAGTTCCCCTGGCGCACGCGGTTCTGCCAGTGAACCCATGGCTCGAAGACGAAGAGCGGTTGCCCGTCGCTCACCGCCAGCGGCGCGGTTTCGACGAAGCCGGACGGTTTGCCCGCCACCTGGAAACTGCGGCGATAGAAGAGGCTGTCGGGAGTCCAACCGCGATCCAGCATCAGCGTGAAGACGGGTGCCGCGGCCATGTTGATAGCCACTTTTTCGTCAACCAGCACCGCGGGCTCGTTCGCCATCACGCGGAAAGCGATATCCCAGGTGTTGCCGGCGCCGAATTCCACATGGCACGCCACGTCGGCGTAGACCGGCCCGCTGGCGATGACCTTCGCCGTATACGCGGTGACCGCGCCGCCCGTCAGGCGCGAGCCGCCAACCCAGGCGCCCGAGGGCATCCGCAGCGCCTCGATGGGGCCGGCGCCGTTAGCCAGGCTCTTCGCGATGGCAATGCCGGCGAGGCTGTTTGTCAGGCGAATCGTCGTAGCCGTCTCCTGAACGCGCAGGTCGGTGGCCGCTTTGGCCGGGGCATCGGTGAAGGAGAGCTCGGTGGCGGAGAACGGCTCAACGGTCACCAGCGCTGCCAGCTTCACCGGCGCCGTCGGGGTCAGTTGATAGGGGACCGACGCCTTGTCGGCGCCGACCAGCGCATGCCCGGCCCGCGCGTGCGCGAGTTGGGCATTTGTCAGCGGAAAGGTCACCAGCTCATTGCGCCAGTGCCGCCCCAGATCATCGCGCAGCACAAAATCAGCGCCAAAGGCAGTCAGACAGCCACTCGCCAGCACCAGCACAAACAGGAAAATCCGCATCGCGCGCCTCCATCAACTGTTTACATCTCATCTGTTCGACACCGGAGGTGCGGTCCCTGTTGCATGGCGACTGACAGCCGTTATCCATCGCCCCCCAGCGTTACTCCCTCCTCACGCCACGCGCTCAGCAGGCGGCTGTAGCGCCGCTGCAGGCCGGTGTTGATTTCGCGGAGCAGGAGGACGTAACAGAGGTCATCCTGAGCGGGATCGCCGAGGGTGGGGTCATAGATGAAGGCGGCGCGGCGTATCTCGGGGAGCAGGTCGGGAACGACGTTGTTGCTGGCGTCGAAGTGCATGGTGCGCCGCAGCCGTTCGCCGGCATCCTCGCGGGCGTAGACGGCGCAGTCGGCGCGCTCAGGGGCGCCCGTGGGCGAAAGCGTATATACGGTGCGCGCGCGCAGCCGCCCCGTCGCCACCTCAATGACGCGTTCGCGGGTCGCCAGGTTATGCGCGACGGTGATGGCGGTCTCCGGCGCGGCCAACGGCGTCAAGATGAGGGAAACCACGCGCGGTTCCGCCGCCGTCACGCCCAGCCGCCCGGTCAACACCGTCGCGTTAGCGTAGCCTTGCCCGCTCCCCTCGTCTAATCCGTTCAGTGTCAGGCTGACCGTGTGTTGATAACGCGGGTCATCCGCCAGCGGGGTTAGCGCCGCCGTCGCGGTAACGCCATTCACCACCGCGGTCAAACTCGTCCCCGCCAGC
>JAKIYB010000692.1:0-1472 GCA_022708765.1 Armatimonadota bacterium
TGCCGACCGCGCGGGACGCGACGGCCCGCGAGTTCTACGAGGGCGTCATCACCCGGTTAACCGCCGTGCTCGTCTGGAACGAGCGCCACATCATCGCGCTGGAGGAGGCGCTGTGCACGGCGACGCCGGCGGAGCGCGAACGCCTCACTGCCCTGATCGAGCTCTGCCACCGCGTGCCCGCCCACCCCGCGCGCACCTTCCACGAGGCGGTGCAGAGCTTCTGGTTCCAGCACCTGTGCGTGATGCGCGAGAACCCCTACGGCGGCAACGGCCCCGGACGGCTGGATTACTTCCTCTGGCCGTATCTGGAGCGCGACCTGGCGGCGGGCCGCATCACGCTGGACGAAGCCTACGAGTTCATCCAGGAGCTGTTCATCTACCTGCACGAGCGCATCCTGGAAGCGGACGGCTGGGTGGAGACGGTGGTGGTGGGGGGCAGCCATCCGGACGGCGCGCCGGCGGTGAATCCGCTGAGCCATCTCATCGTCGAGGTGTTCATCGCGCTGGATCAGGTACACCCCGCCGTTTACCCGCGCATGCCGGTGGAACCGCCGGCCGACTATGTGGCGCTGGCAGCGCGCTACCTGTGCGAGGGCCGCAACCGCGCGCAAATCCTCAACGACGCGGCCGTTATCCCCGCCATGACGCGCCACGGCATGCCCCTGGCGGACGCCGCGCACTACACCTGCGGCGGCTGCATGGAAATCCTGCCGCAGGGGATGCAGAGCGACATGCTCTTCACCGCCTATCACAACATCGCCGAAGTGGCGGAGATTGTCCTCACCGGCGGCGAGTGCCTGCGCACCGGCGCGCGGCTGGCGGCGGGTGATTTGCGCCCGCTGACCGCGTATGACGATTTCGAGGCGCTCTTTACCGCCTTCGCCGCCGAACTGTGCCGGCAGGCCGCGGTGATGACTCATCGGCTGGATCTGTGCAGCGCGGCGATGGCGGAATACCGGCCCCAGTACCTGCTTTCCAGCCTGCTGCAGGACTGTCTGGCGCGCGGGCGCGAGCAGCACGACGGCGGCGCGCGCTACCACGATTACGGGGTAGCCGCGCTGGGCATTCCCAACGCCGCCGATGCCCTGTATGCGGTGAAGCGCGCGGTGTTCGACGACCGCCTTTGCACGGCGGACGAGCTGCTGACGGCGCTGCGGGCGGATTTCGCCGGCTACGAGTTCCTGCAGGCGGCGCTGCGCGCGCTGCCCTCCTACGGCCAACAGCACCCGGAGGCCGACGCCATGGCCGGGCGCGTGCTGGCCGCCGTCTGCGATGCTTACGACGCGGCGGTGAACGCGCGCGGCGGGCGACTAAAGCCGATGCTCTTCACCTTCGTGTGGGCGCCGGAAGCCGGGGCGGTGCTGGGCGCCACCGCCTATGGCGATCACGCTAGCCGGCCCATCGCCCAGGGGATGACCCCGCGCAACAGCGCCATGACCGAGGGCATCACCGCTGCCATCGGCTCGCACGCC
>JAKIYB010000692.1:1482-1755 GCA_022708765.1 Armatimonadota bacterium
GTGGGATCTGGACGCGCAGTGGGCGTCGCCGGAGGTGGTGGGCGCGCTGCTCTCCTCCTTCCTCGACCTCGGCGGCATGATCTTCCAGGGCAACACCACCGATGTGCGCGACCTCATCGCCGCCCGCGAATGCCCCCAGGAATACCCCAACCTCATCGTGCGCGTCGGCGGTTTCTCCTCCCGCTTCGTCATTCTCAGCCCGGAGCTGCAGGAGGAGATCATCACCCGCGTACGCCATCAGGTATAATCGTCATCGGATATCTCACGCAAAGG
>JAKIYB010000693.1 GCA_022708765.1 Armatimonadota bacterium
TTGCCGGTCTGTTGACCGGCGGACGTAGCCGACGGCATATTTCGTCACGGTGATCTGTTGGGTTGGCATGATCCCTCCTTCGCTGCACATTCATGCTCGAATACGCACGGAAGTCAAGGCAATGCACCGGAATAGAGGAGTCCGTGTGGTTGCCGTACCGGGGTGCGCTGCCGGTAGCATGGTTGCTGGTCGCCAGCAACGGCCTTGCAGCATTTTCTCCCCATGACCTGGAATGCATCGTCACTTTTCGCTTCGAGCGTTTATATAACGGTTAGGAGTGTGCGTTTCCCAGTGTCTGTAGCCGAGAGAGATGCTGCTTCACTGTGACGCTTGCATACGTGAATGCGCACGGAAGTCAAGGTCGCGGGTTGGAATCGGGCACAAACGAATGTGCTTGTGCGTAGTGGTAAATTATAGTATGATTATTGTGCCGCGCCACAGCAATACGGCGGGAGACCACCGACACACGACCGACACACCACACACACCACCACCTGATGATGCGCCACACCCCCGTGTGACGGTCATCGCTCACACACATGACACACGACATTGAGCAAGTAGCAAATACGTATGGGAGGATTCACAATGAGCGAGAGCATGATGGGCATCACTACGCCGCAACCGCCGAGATGTGCGGAGCATGGGCAGAACTGGTGGCATGGGGGGATTCCCCCCTACGGGTATGATCTGGCCTATTTTGGGCCAGGGGGCGTGTATCGCTATACGGTGCGGTATCAGCCGGACGGCACGAAAGTGGTCACCATGGCCACAGGCGGTCAGCGCATCCTGGATCGTGGAGAACAGCCGCGGCGGACTTCAGCGGAGCGGTGCCTCTTGATCCCCGGCGCCCCGGAACGAGTGCACCTGGTCCGCACACTGTTCACTTGGTATACCCGCGACGGATTGGGCGTGCGGCAAATCGTGGATCGGTTGAACCGACAGCGCCTCTCTGCCCCACGGGCAGGCACGTGGTCCGCGTTGCATTGTCACGATGGCTGGTCGATTGATACCGTCCGCGGCATCCTGCAGAATGCCGCGTATGCCGAAGGGCCGACGCCGCTGATTGATCCACACGTCTTTGCGTTGGCCCAGCAATTGCGCCAGGAGCGGGCGGAAACGCCGTCCGGCCGTGTGGGCGCCATTCGTGGACGCGGGGCGAATTCCCCCTATCTCTTGTCCGGGCTGCTGACATGCGCGCACTGCGGCAAAGCGTGGCGCGGGCGTCCACCCAAAGCTGGCGCCAAGAACCAAACCGTCTATTATGCGTGTGCCACCTCTACGACGGAAGGCCATGCTGCTTGTCCGAAGTGGCTCGTGCCCCAGCAGGAGATCGAAGCCCAGGTGTTGGCACGTATACAGACGATATTGGTGACAGCGCTGGCCAATGAGCAGGAAGAAGCGGTGCTCATCCGCTTATGCGAGGCGGAACTCACGGACGCCGGCGTCAACCTCAGCCTTCAAGGCCTGATCGATGCCGCCACCAACGGTTTGCTCTTCACCATGCTGCTGGCCTGGCCGCTGGCGGCGCAACGCAGTTTCGTGCGGGCGTTCGTAGAACAGATCATCATGAACCCGGTGACCCAACAGCGTGAGATCATGATGCGTGACATGCGATAAGGTACGATGATGACGATGGCCGGTGGAGTATGTCCCTGCCGGCCTTTCTCCACATCGGCGGTCAATCAATCCCCAATGGTGAACGTTTGTCGTAGGCGTGCCGCACAGATAC
>JAKIYB010000694.1 GCA_022708765.1 Armatimonadota bacterium
GAAATCATCCTTATTGACCGTCGCCAGCCAGACGAACGGTCGGACGAAAATACGCTCATACAACCAGTCGAATCCCCATCCGATTAGCAGGAAACGGCGCACTGTATCAGGAACCGGTTGCGCCAGCCAGCGCGCGGTAGCCTCGCGCCGGCGCAGGTAGAGAAGGTACGCGAGGGCAATGCCGCCCAGCACCACCGCGGCGGAAAGCAGTTGCAGCAGCACTTCCAGCGCCAACGAGTCGCCGTGCGCGCCCGTCGCCGGCAGCGCATGAGCGAGGAAGTTGGAGAACAGGTGCACGCCGCCCAGGTCCGCCGGCGTTTCGACGAAGCCGCCGATGAGGGCGAGGACGGCGAGGATGATCAGCGGTATGACCATCGCCAAACCGGGGCGCCCGTGTGGCGCTGTTTGCTGCGGGCCGTGAAAAACCAGAAAGACCATGCGGAAGGCATATAGAGCGGTGATGAAGGCTCCGAGCAATCCCGCGCCCCACAGCCAGCGGTTGCCCAGTGGGGAAACCCATTCCTCGAACAGAATCAGGTCCTTGCTGTAGAAGCCGGCGGTCACCAGCGGCACCGCCGCCAGCGACAGCGCTCCGGCGAGGAAGGTCCAGTAGACGACCGGCAGCCGCCGGCGCAGCCCTCCCATGTTGAAGATGTTCTGCTCTTCGCGCAGGCTGTGAATGATGGCCCCCGCGCCGAGGAAGAGCAGCGCTTTGAAAAAGGCGTGCGTCATAAAGTGGAAGATCGCGGCCGTCCACGCGCCCACTCCCAGCGCCAGGAACATGTAACCGAGTTGGCTGATGGTGGAGTAGGCGAGGACGCGCTTCAAATCATGCTGCGCCAGTGCGCTGAACGCGGCCAGCAGCAGCGTGGCGGCGCCGATGATGCCCACGATCAGTTCGACGGAGGGCGCCAGCGCGAAGATGGTGTGCAGGCGCGCGATCAGGTAGACGCCGACGGTGACCATGGTGGCGGCGTGAATGAGCGCGCTCACCGGGGTAGGGCCGGCCATGGCGTCAGGTAGCCACGTCTGCAGCGGGAGTTGCGCCGATTTTCCCACCGCGCCGCCCAGCAGCAGCAGTGCCGCCGCAACCGCGGCCGTTGAACCCACCGCCCACGCGCCGGGCGCCGCCGTGAGAATCGCCGGGATATCCAGCGTGCCGAATTGCCAGAACAAGAGAAACAGCCCGATGGCCAGCGCCACGTCGCCGATGCGCGTGACGATGAACGCTTTCATCGCCGCCGCGCCGTTCTCCGGTTTCTTATACCAGAAGCCAATGAGCAGGTAGCTGCACAGCCCCACGCCTTCCCAACCCAGGTAGAGCAGCAGCAGGTTTCGCCCCAGCACCAGCAGCAGCATGGCGCCGACGAAAAGGTTCATGTAGGCGAAGAACTTACTGTATCCCTCGTCCTCCGCCATGTATTCGATGGAGTAGACGTGGATGAGGAAGCCGACAAAGGTGATAACGCTGCACATCACCACCGACAGCGGGTCCAGATACAGCGTAAAGCCAACGTCCAGCCCGCCGACCGCTATCCACCGCCACAGCGTCTGCGTGTAGGCGTATCCCGCCGGGGGGGCGGCGATAAACATGCCGGCGAGTACCAGCATCACCAGCGCCGACAGCCCCACCGCCCCCGGCCCGATGAATGCCACCGTTCGCCGCGACAGATACCGCCCGGCAAATGCCAGGATCAGAAATCCCGCG
>JAKIYB010000695.1 GCA_022708765.1 Armatimonadota bacterium
CCTCCATGTGATAAGCAGATAGGATGAGGATAGCACGCGAAGCGGGACAGTGGTGGCAAGTTAAAGCAACAGTATTGATACTGCCGCCCGTACCGTGACAATCACATAGCGCCTGCCATGGGGATTGTCCACCAGCCAAAGAAATGCGACCGGATTGGGTGTCTTCCCCGTACTTTTTGCAAAAACAATCTTTTATTTTGACTCGCGTCTTTGCGCCTTTGCGCCTTGGCGTGAGACCATTTCGCAGAACCATTACCCCCCGTTTTGCGAAAATGCACAAATGTAGGGGGTAACGCCGGGGGGTAACGGGGGGTAATCACCACATCGCGCTCATGCTCATGTTACTCGGCCACAATAGAGTTGCGACAGCGCCCCGTCACACCCACTCCGACGCCGCGGTTCCGTGTTTCACCAGCAGCAGCATGCCGCAGAGGCCATCGTGGCCCATGGCGCCGTTGGGCAGGCGGCGGATATCGAAGAGGGCGCCGTTGCCATCCAATTCGGCGATCTGGCCGGGCTGCAGCACCGGACCGTTGGTCAGGCAGTAGATGGCGGTATTGGCCAGGATGATCTCCGCGTCGTCCGCGTCATCCCCATCGTCGAGGAACAGGTGCAGTTCCGGCAGGCCGAACTGCTCCAGGCCGTGGGTATGCAGCCAGCGCCGTCCATCCGCGGTTTGCTCGCGCATGGTGTTCACGTTGAGCAAAAAGAGCGCCGTCGGGGAGAGCGGGTCGTGTTCCGCGCATACGCGGTCCACGGCGGCGTGGGAGACATAGCGCAGCGCGGAAGTGGGCACGTAGCCAAGGACGGCGGCGTCGCGCAGCAGGGTGTGCAGCGCCATCACCATGAAACGGCCGCGCGTCGGGCAGATGGCGTGTGATTGGGGGTAATGCAGCACGACGGTGGCAGTATGCGAGGCAAGGGCGTCGCGGTCAGCCGCGGTCAGCCTGGGCGAGGTGGCGTCCAGCATGGCACTGTCACCCGGCGGCAGTGGCTCGTCGAGGAGCGTGAGCCACAGCACGTATTCGCCGTTGGACAACCGGTAGGTCGGCGGGGCACCCGGCGGAGCTTTTTGCGGGGCGCAGGTGAGGGTCTCATCCCACAGCATCTGGTAGTCGGCCATGAGGCGTTCGGGATCAATCTCCAGCGGGTTGACGGCGAGCAGTGTCAGCCGAACGGGGCAGGCGGTCACGTCATCGGCGGACTCCATGTGCGGCGCCTCGCCACGCGGCCGCAGCGCGGAGATCACGTACCAGAGGATGACCAGTATCAGTAGTCCGGCAAGAAAATACCCCATGATTGTCGGTGGGCGCGGCTACTTCAGGCGCGCCAGGTCCGCTTCCAACGTGTCCAGCGACGCGGCGATCACCTCGGCGTCGTCAGGCTGGTATTCCAGCCCCGCGTCGAGCGGGCGCCGCATGCGCGAGAAGGCAAACGCCTCGCCGGTCGCCTCCACCCGCAGGGTGACGGCGCTGTGCGGCAGGCGAATGACGTTGAAGGCGGAACTGGGGAAGGGGGGCGTGGCCCCGCCCATCACGTCTTTCAGGTAATGTCCCTGCAGGAAGAGGAGTTGTCCTTCCGCGACGCGCAGGAAAAGCGCTGGTTCGTGCTCTACCGTGCCTTCCACGGCCACGGCACCATCGGCGGTGGCGGTCAGGATCTCTACTTCGCCGGCGGCCAGGTCGCGCAT
>JAKIYB010000696.1 GCA_022708765.1 Armatimonadota bacterium
GCGGCGTCCGTCTCGATGCGCGCGCGAAGCGGCGACCGGGTGGTCGTGCCGGTGGAAGCGGTGGAGGTGCAGCGCGGCATCGGCCCTTCCGGCAATGAGCTGGATTTCGGCGTGCTGGTGAGTACTCCATATCAAGCCTTTGCCCGCGACCTTCGTGAAGGGTGGCTGGGATTTCAACCCGTTTCCGTGCCGGTAAACGCACGGCTGTCTTATCCGGTGGAACTGCTGCCGCACGCCGCCATCCTCGCCCAGCGCGATGAGCGCAATCCCATCGGTGATGCATTCCGCCTGCAGCCGATTGCCACCCCCGGCCCTATCGCCAATGACACCCGCGGCGGAGCGCTGCTGCTGCCACCACGTGAAGCGCTGCGCTTGCCGCTGCGGCTGGAAGTCGGCGCCGGTCTGATCTCCTCCGGCGATTGGAGCCGTCCGGGCTTGCATCTGGCGGAGATGATCAGCGGGCAGCGCGTGCCCATTGGACGGCTGGCGTTCTGGCGGGTGGGGCGGCACGCGCTGGTGGTGAAGACGCCGAATTACCTCGCGTTGCTGCATCCGGAATTCATGGAAGACACGCTGCTCACGCCTGATGATTTGCCCGCCGCCGACCTGCTGCTCTGTGGCGCGCTGCCAGCGGGCGACGTCCTGCCGCGGGTGGCGGCACGGACCGTCGCGCGTCTCCTGGGCCCGTCCGCCGTGCGCATCGCGCTGCTGGCCGGCGGGGTGGGGGAGGAACGCTCGGTAGCACTCTCGCCCGGCGCCCGGGTGGACTATCCGGGTCTGGGCGTGCTGGCCACGCCCGCCCGAAGTGGCCGGGCCGCCGAAGAGCTCGGATTCCTGCTGCTGGCCGACAACCTGTCGCTGTATCACGCCGGCGTCACTCAGTACCTGGGGGAGTTCGGCCCCATCGGCGAGCAGTTTCATCCGCAGCTCCTCTTCCTGCCGCTGGACGGCATGCCGATGCGTGACGCCGTACAGGCCGCGCGCCAGCTCAAACCACGCGTGGTGGTACCCCTGGGTGACGAGGATGCCGAGCGCGTATTCGACCAGCGCTGTCGCGAGCAGCACATGCCGTTCGCCGTGTCGCTCGTGGGCGCCGGGGAAGGCCGGCATTTTGACGGCTGGCACGTACAGTCGCTGCGCCAGGAGGGGTAATGACCGAGATCCTCATCGGCACCTCGGGGTGGTCGTACCCCACCGGCAAAGGCCGGTGGAAAGGCACCGTCTATCCGAAGCGCTGGAACGGCGACGAACTGGCATACTATGCTGAACGCTTCCCGGCGGTGGAGGTGAACACCACCTTCTATCGCATCCCTTCGCGGGAGACCGTGCGTCATTGGGTCGCGCGCACCCCGCATGCCTTCCGCTTCGCTACCAAACTATTCATGAAGTATACGCACCCGGAATTCTACGCCCGGCAGACCGGGGAATCTCCCGAACTCACCGAGGGTGATCTTACCGGGATGCGCGGCGCGCTAGATATCCTGGCCGAGGAAGGGCGGCTGGCGGCGGTGCTGGTGCAATACGCGGAATCTTTCACCTACACGCCGCCGCACGTCGAGAAGCTTGCGGGCACGCTTGACCGCTTTCGCGCCTACCCATTGGCGGTGGAACTGCGCCACCCGTCCTGG
>JAKIYB010000697.1 GCA_022708765.1 Armatimonadota bacterium
GGGCGAGGCGCAGGCCGGCATTGCCCGCCTGACCCAATCCATGACCGCCGATCAATTGCGTGCCATGGCCGGTAACCTGCCGCCGGCGGCGGTGTCCAGCGTGGCGCTGCAGCTCGCGCGCCAGGAATTCCTTGCCGGCCGCTACCCGGCGGCGGTGGACGCCGCGAAAAAGGTGGTGGACAGCAAGCCCGCCGCCGATGTGCTGGCGCAGGCTCACTATCTCATCGGCGCCGCGCAGCATAAACAGAGTAATATCGGCGAAGCGATTGCCGGCTATAAGGCTGCCCTCGCGCTCGCGCCGGCCACCGATCTGACTCCGCTCATCCAGCGCGGACTTACCCAGGCGTACCTGGACCTGCGCAATTACCCCGAGGCGCTGACCACCGCGAAGGCGCTGGTGGAGAACAAGCGCGTCACCGGCAAGGATCGCGCGGAAGCGCTGATGTTCCTCGCGGAAGCCTACCTGAACAACGGTCGCGGCGCGGATGCCATGGATACCTACAAGCTCATCCTCAAGGAGTTCCCGAAGTCGGAGCTGGAGCCAAACGCGTTGCTTGGACTGGCCTGGGTGGCGCAGACAAAGAAGGACCGCACGCTGGCCATCGCCACCTACAGCGAGCTGGTGGTGAAATATCCCGACCATCCACTGGTGGCGGACGCGTATTTCCATCTCGGTTTTAACTATGCCGAGCAGAAGGAGTATGCCGAAGCCATCAAGGCCTACGTGAATGTGCCCGCTTCGCACCGGCAGGGCGATCAGGCGGCCTATCAGATCGCCTGGGCCTACCGCGACCAGGGCAAGCATGATGAGGCCAATACGCAGTTTGCCAAAGTGGCCGAGCTCTTCCCGAAGAGCCCGCTGGCCAGCGACAGCCTTTACCGCATCGGCGAATACTGGCTGGAACGCAAGAACTACACCGATGCCATGGTCTTCTTCGGCCGCGCGCAGGATTTAACCCCGACGGATAAGCTCGCGCCGCTCATCGGCTACAAACTCGGGGTGTGCGCGTTCTTCGCCGAGCAGTATGGCGTTGCCGCCGACTCCTTCGGCAAGGTGACCGCGAATTATCCCACCAGCGAATTCGCCGCGGAGAGCCTTTTCTGGAAGGCGCAGGCGCAGGAAAAGCAGGGGACGCTGGTGCCCGCGCGCGAAACCTACACTCAGTATGTGACGAAGTACCCGAAAGGCGGCAAAGTGCTGGACGCGCTGCTGGGCGCGGGCCGCGCCGCGCTGGCGCTGAAACAATACGCCGCCGCGCGCACGGATCTGGCAAAGACGCTGCAGCTCTGCGAAGAAATGGGCAAAGGCACGGACGCGGAGCTCATTGACCGCGCGAAGAATGTGGCGCCGGAAGCGCAGTTCCACCTGGCGCAGAGCTATTTCGAGGAGAAGAAGTATGAGCCGGCGGCGAAGGAATACGCTGCGGTGGCCTTCTACGGTTATGAGCCGTGGTCCAGCCGCTCCCTGCTCCAGCTTGCCGAATGCAGCGCGCTCAACGGCAATACCGAAGCCGCCAACTTCGCCCTCACCACGCTGCTGAAAAACTTCCCCGGCAGCGACGCCGCCAAAGCCGCCCCCGCGCTGGCGAAGAAATACAACCTGACGCTGCCCACGCCGTAACAGCC
>JAKIYB010000698.1 GCA_022708765.1 Armatimonadota bacterium
ATGGGCACCTCGCGCAAGTCCACCATCGGCAAAGTCCTCGGTGATCTCCCCGCCGAGGAACGCCTGGAAGGCACCGCAGCGACCGTCGCCCTCGCCATCGCCAACGGCGCCGACATCGTGCGCGTACATGACGTGAAGGCGATGGCGCGGGTAGCGAGGATGACGGATGCAGTGGTACGCGGGTAATAGGACATTACCCACCCATTTCGGTTGTAACGCTCCCATGCACAACAGTGAAGACCTGGCTGCTATCCCCCGCCGCGAGCAGTTCGTGGAAAAGCGCTTTCGGGTCCGGGTGGCCGAGGATGGCCAGGCCGCCGGTGAGGAGAGCGCCGGCATCCTCCACCATCCCCCGCGCACTGACGGCATTCACCGTCCGCGTGGTTGTTCCCTGGTGGAGCGTGATGCTCTGAATCGCGTAGTGGCCGGGGCCGCTGGCAGTGATCTTCACGTATCGCGCCGCATCAAGGTTGGAAACCGGGAAGGTGTAGGGAATCTCCTGCGCCTCGTATTTCCCCGCCGCGCGGCTGTCAAACTGCAGCACCCAGGCGACGCCAAGGTCGGTGAAGGTTTCGCCGTCAGCGGACACTGCCGCGTCAATGCGCGCCATGGTGCCAAACTTATCCACCACCCGCACCACGAGGATGGGCGTGGTCAAGTGCCCGGCATACGCATCGCCTGCCGCTGCCTGGGCCAACGCCGCCATTTCCTCGTCGAAGAGCGCAGCCTCGTGATGCAGCCGCGTCGGCAGCGCCGCCGTATCGCCGGCATACCGGTTGCGATTCCATTCCGCCTGGTACTGATCGGCCAGTTTCAGCGCGGCATCACGCAGTTGCTGCATGATTGCTCCCGCTTCCGAGTAACGTCCCGCGCAGGCGGCCAGCGCCGCCTGATTTACCAGCGCGCGCTTGCGGTACTGGTAGACCAGCCAGCGCGCGGCAGGCACGAAGGCCAGCGCCATTTCCGCCCGCTTCGCATCGCGGGCAATGCGGGCAATCTCCGCCCCCACCTCTTCCATACGTGCCGCCAGCGCCAGGTCCGGCGCCGGGTCAAGATAAGTGATCATCTGCGGCAGCGTTTGCGCGTTGTACCAGCGCCGCGTGCCGTGGCCATGGAAGCGCATCCGCCCCATCTCCTCCAGCAATGGGGCTAACTCTGGTTTGTCATACAGGAAGGCACAGGCGTCGCGCAGCAGGTCGCTGGTGGGCGTATTCAGGTCGTCACCCCACAGGAAACCGGCCATCGCCGCCTCCACCGGCAGACACTGGTCAATCGTCGCCGGAGAGAGCTCCCACTGCGTCACCATGATGCCGTCGCTGCCGTTTTCCAGGCAGTAGCGCGTCCAATCACGGGCATTGGTGACGGATTCGTCCGGCAGGCACCAGGGCATCATCGTCGTATAGAATGAAGCCGGACACCCCCAGGACTCAATACCATTCGCGCGGTACATCTTCGCCGTATCCATCGGCTCGTGGTCGTACAGTTCCACGCGCGGCGCGGTTTCGAAAGTGTAGTAGTACCAGTCGAAGATGAGCACGTCCTTGTCCAGACGCGGCACTTCTTCAGGGTAATAATAAAACATGTCACCCCAGATGCCCGGCCGCTTCCCTGCCTCCTTCGTCAT
>JAKIYB010000699.1 GCA_022708765.1 Armatimonadota bacterium
GTCGTCGGGCATGGGCTTGCGGTGCGCCTTGTAGTCTTCATACGCTTCATGGCGGAAGGTGGCGGCGGGCATGTCAAAAGCGACGGCGATATAATCCGGCTTCACCTTATCGAGGAGCATCATCACCATCTGCGTGAAACCGTAGACGGCATTCGTTACCTCCCCCTGCTTATTCGTGAGCGCGGGCAGCGCGAAGAAGGCGCGGTAAAGCAGGCTGTAGGCATCAATAATGGCGACTTTTGGTGTTGGCATGATGATTTCCATAGAGTAATGCGGTGATAGCCAACGCATTACTGAAGATGCTCGCACCCGACCAGATAGCTAATCCCGCTCCTGTGGTTACTCCCTACATATGCCCAAGGATAACGCGTCCCGATTCCATCGGGATCAGCGCATTACTGAGCGCATATCTCGGAGTAGCAGGTGGATGACCCCGTATAGTGTACCACAGACGGGAGCATTCGCGGAGGTCGTGGGATTAGATCAAGGCTCCGATGACGATGGCTCCGGCAGGATAATGCTTGGATCTTTTTGCAATTGCGGTACGAGCCAGGCGGCGGCTTTGGCGGCATCGAGGAGACGGAGATCGCAGTCGCCGGCTTTGCCGATGGTCAGCGCGCCGATCTCCAGCAGATAGGGTTCGAGCTTCGGGTACTGGTCCCAGGTGTTGACGACGTGGTGGCGCAGCAGCACGGGGATGACCTGGCCGTCGGCGGTGATGCTATAGAGCTGCACGGGCTGCTCGGAGACCGCCCGGGGCATGCCCGCCCACTGCTCGCAACCGTGGAAAAAGGTGCAGCATTCCAAGCCGGGGCCGATGATGAGCACCTTGCCACCCCAGTCGCGTAGCTTGCCGTAGGGACTATCCGGCTGCGCCGGGGTGGTCATATTCGGGCATGCGATGAATTCCGCCGCGCGCGGGCCGATGGCGGCGACACTGTGGGTGGGGTGCAGATTGCGCAGGGCATTCGGGCGCAGGCGAAAGACATTGGTAAGCGCTCCGACGTTAGCCGGCGAGAGCGTCTGATGAAAGACAGGTTGGGCACCGTTGACAATCTTCCAGGTATGCGTGGGCACCGCCACCGTGCCGGCGGGGCCGACGGTCTCCAGCAGGGCGTCAATGACGCTATCCGCCCCACCCTCCACCGGGCCCAGGGTGCGCAGCGCGCTGTGAACGAGCACGAGGTCGCCCTCAATAAGGCCGACTTTCCGGAAGGCGGCGACAAGATCGGATTTCGTGAGCATAATCATTGACTCCGGCTGTTGGTAGTGCGCCACCCAGCGCAGCGGAGTGGCACCCATGCGGATTGAAATACCAAAGCGGCGCCACTCCGCTGCGCTGCGTGGCGCACTACCAACACGCTGTTTCTTTATTAGTAGTTCACTCCATACCGGCACAGTCCTGCCTGGATTTGTTTCACCACGGGGGTGTCGCCAGTAATTTGTTCGGCGTGCCAGCCGCGGGCGCGGGCGCCTTCGACGTTCGTCTGATAGTCGTCGAAGAAGAGGATGTCGTCCGGACGGGCAAGCATCGCTGCCTCAAACTTATGATAAATGGTCGCGTCGGGCTTCATGCAACCCAGTAGATGGCTGGCATGGCGGACGTCCAGCAGGGCG
>JAKIYB010000069.1:0-325 GCA_022708765.1 Armatimonadota bacterium
ACCCCGCTGGTCCTCTACACCCAGGGCATTTCCGGCGAGGGCTGCACACCAGAGGATCGGACGAAAGTGTATGGGGTGTGGGTGGTGTAAAAAGGCAGGTAAGGAAACGTTATGCTGATGCAAACCGACAACCTCTCCCCCCGCGTCGCGAGCCTCAAAGCCCGCCTGGATCGCCGCCGGCAAGCGGTGGAGGGCACCGCGCCCGACGACGCGCCCCCGCCGGCCTATAACGGCGCGGAGCCGTTCCATGAAGCGTGGATGGCGCATGACGGAGAGCCGTTCGTCGTGCGGCTGGCACACGCGCAGGCGGCGTGGCGCGGGGCGG
>JAKIYB010000069.1:335-12895 GCA_022708765.1 Armatimonadota bacterium
CACCGCCCGCCATCATCAGCTACCCCACCGGCGTCTTCGCCTGGGATTTCCGCCTGGATGAATCGCTGGCCGCGCAGCACCCCCACGGCGCTGAGATCGCCGCCTACTGGAAAGAGTGGCTTGCCGCCCGCGAAACGCCCGCGCTGCCCGACGCCATCCACACCCCCTCCCTCGGCGACAGCATGTGGTACGTCGGCATCTGCTGCCACTCCACGCAGGATTACGGGATGGCGATTGAACTGGGGATTGACGGTTTACGGGAGCAGGCGCGGAAGCACCGGGAATTCCATCCCGAAGCGGATGACTGGTATGCTTCGCTGTTGATTGCGTTGGACGGCGTCTCCGCCTACATCCTCGCCCACGCCGAGACGATGGAACTGGCGGCGGAAGCGTGCCATCACGACGCCGACCTTTGGCGCCTGCTGGCGGCGAACTGCCGCCGCATCGCCCATCAGCCGCCGGCGACCTTCCTGCAGGCGGTGCAGCTTTTCGAGTTCCTCTTCCTGCTGAATGGGCATGACTCGCCCGGGCGCATGGATCAGTATCTCTGGCCGCCGCTGCGGCGCGAGCTCGACGCCGTCGCGCTGACACTGGACGCCGCGCAGGAGATCGTGGACTGCCTTTATGTAAAATTGGCCGAACACGTCTGCTATGGCGCCACCCTCGGCGGGCAGCTTCCCGACGGCGGCGACGCGACGAATCCGCTCACCTGGCTCTGCCTCAACAGCATCCGCCGCCTGCGCCTGCTCTCGCCGCGCACCGCGTTGCGCTGGCACCGCGAGACGCCGGATGATCTCTACCAGGCCGCCGTGCATACCCTCGCCACCGGCGCCACCTACCCCACGCTGGTGAATGACGAGGTGGTGGTGCCGGCGATGATCCGACGCGGCGCCGCGCCAGAACACGCCCGCGACTACACCTTCTGCGGCTGCGGGCAGGTGACGCCATTCGGTCGCGCTTACGGCGGCTACGAGGACGTCATCCTCAACGGCGCAAAGCCGCTCACCTGCGCCCTGCACGATGGACGCGACGAGCGCACGGGGTCGCAGATCGGCCCGCGCACCGGCGCCGATTACCCAACCTTCGACGCGCTGGAAGAGGCGGTCTGGGCGCAGATGATCCACCTGCTCGCGCTTGGTATCGAGGCGACGAATGCCGTGCGCCGCTGGGGTGGCGCGCACGTGCCTGATTTCCTGCGCTCGCTCCTCACCCACTCCTGCGTGGAGAAGGGGCTGGACTGGCGCGCGGGCGGGGCTGATTACCACGAAGGCATGGTGGATATCGTCGGCGTCACCACTCTCTGCGACAGCCTCACCGCCATCAAGCGCGTGGTGTATGACGACGGTATCGTAACGTTGCCCGAACTCACCGCCACCCTCGACCGCGACTGGGCCGGCGCCGACGACCTTCTCCGCGCCTGCCAGCGCGCGCCGAAATTTGGTAACGAGGATGCGGACACCGACGGCCGGGTGGCGCGCTGGATTGGTCGTTTGAATGACTGGCTTTTCCAACAGCGCACGGCCTTCGGCGGCCCGTGGGGGCTGGATATCATCGGCTGGTCGGGCGCGGTATACCTCGGCGCCGTCACCGGCGCCACCCCCGATGGCCGTAAGACCGGCGAACCGCTGGCCGACTGCGCCGGCCCCGCCCAGGGCCGCGACCGCACCGGCATCACCGCCGCGCTGAACTCCATGCTGACCATCCCCTTCGCCGAAACCCACGGCCCGCTGGCGCTCAGCCTGCGCGTACCCGCCAACGCCGTGCGCACTCCCGACGGCGAAGCGAAATTCGCCGCGCTGCTGCACAGCTATCTGGAGCGCGGCGGCCAGCAGATACAGCCCACGGTCACCAGTACGGAATCTCTGCGCGCCGCACAGGAGCATCCCGACGCCCACCGCGACCTCATCGTCCGCGTTGGCGGCTTCAGCGCCTACTTCGTCGAATTGGACGTCCGCTTCCAGGAGGACATGATTCGGCGCACGGAGCACGGCGTGTAACTCGCGCTGTTTTCTCATCTCCCCCTCTCCCAGGATTGGGAGAGGGGTGCAGGGGTGAGGGCGCGCGCGGGAGCGTACAACGATGACAGATTCACTGCAGTCATATACAATAAAACAAGGATATCCCCCGCCCGGCGCCGTATTAGCTCACCAATGCACCACGGAGGTGTTTCCATGAACGTGAGCGAAGCCATCGCCACCCGCCGCTCGGTGCGGGCATATGCCGCGCGACCGGTTGAGCGCGCGGTGATCGAGGACTTGTTGTCGGCGGCGGCGCTGGCGCCCAGCGCGATGAATACCCAGCCGTGGGCCTTCGGCGTGATCCAGGATGCCGCGCGGTTGCAGGCCTACAGCGACAGCACGAAAGCGGCGCTGCTAACCACGATCACCCCCGGCTCCCCGTTGGAGCGCTACCGAGAGATGCTCACCGACCCGGAGTATCATATCTTTTACCATGCCCCGGCGCTGGTGGTCATTTATGGAACTCCCGCCAGCCCGTGCCCGCAAAACGACTGCAGCCTGGCGGCGATGACGCTCATGCTCGCCGCCTGGGAACAAGGACTGGCAAGCTGCTGGATCGGTTTCGCCCTCTCCGTCTTCAATGATCCAACGATAAAAGCGGAACTCGGCGTCCCCACCGACTACACCGCCGTCGCCCCCCTCATCCTCGGCTATCCCGCCAGCGAGACACCCGTACCGGAGAAGAACCCACCTGCCATACTTTTCTGGGAAGGATAACGCCGACTGTCCGCTGCCACCATCTCGCAGCACATCGGCACTCCGCTCTGGGAACATCCGGCACGGCTGAAGGATTACCCGTCGGGCGCCACGTATGTCAGCTTCTATCTTCGCCGCCAATCGCGTCATCAACAGACAGGTCACGGCAGTGGATGTCTTCGCGAATTCGCCTCACCTGAAGCTGAGCGACCAAACAGCATGACCCCATGTGGTGAGCATGGGGTCATGAAAGATGACGGAACTGTGCCGGTGAGACACCGGCGGACCCAGGCGATTACCAGCGCAGCACCGACGCCCCCCAGGTAAGCCCGCCGCCGAAAGCGACGAAGACCACCACATCGCCTTCGTGCAGCCGACCCTGCTCGTAAGCCTCGTTGAGGGCGAGGGGGATAGAACCGCCGCTGGTGTTGCCGTACTCGTGCAGGTTGATCACCCAGCGGTCCTCCGGGATACCGAGGCGTTTGGCGGCGCCGTCAATGATGCGGATATTCGCCTGGTGCGGCACGATCAGGTCCACGTCGGCGGTGGTGAGGCCCGCGCGGCCGAGTGCTTCCAGCACCGCTTCTTCCAGCGCGCGCACGGCGAAGCGGAAGACTTCGTTGCCGCTCATTTTGACGAAGTGGTCGCGGGCGTCAACCGTCTCGTGTGTGGCGGGCTTGCGTGTTGAGCCGCCGGGGATGTAAAGCATTTCGCAGCCGCCGCCGTCCGCGCGCAGGTAGCTGGAAAGCAGGCCGCGGCCAGCGGGCACCGGCTGCAGCACCGCCGCGCCGGCGCCGTCGCCGAAGAGCACGCAGGTGCCGCGGTCCGTGTAATCCGTCACCTTGGACAGCGTGTCGCCGCCGATGACCAGCGCGTTGCGGAACTGGCCGGTGGCGATGGAAGGCGCCACGATATTGAGCGCATAAATGAACCCGGTGCAGGCGGCGGCCAGATCGAAGGCGCCGGCGCGGGTGGCGCCAAGCGCGTGCTGGATGGTGCAGGCGGTGGCGGGCAGCAGGTAATCCGGGGTGAAAGTGGCCATCACCACCATATCCAGCTCTTCAGCCGCCAGCCCCGCGCGTTCCAATGCCTGGCGAGCGGCGGGCAGCGCGATATCCGAGGTGGCGGTGGCGGCGTCCGCGATGTGGCGGTTACTGATGCCGCTGCGCGTGCGAATCCATTCGTCGGAGGTATCCACCATCTTTTCGAGGTCGTGGTTTGTTAAAATTCCCGGCGGCGCGTAGCCGCCAACGCCGGTGATACCGACGGAGACGAGAGTATCCATGCGTGTTACCGTTTCTCCGCGCGAGGCGCGGGTGGTGCGAGTGCTATGACTGAGCGCCGCAGGGCAGCGATGGCAGGCGTTCGGCAAGATGCCCCCGCGCGGCGCGAGCGGCGACGCCGATGGCGTTCTGAATGGCGGTGCCATTGGAGCGGCCATGACTGATGACCACCACGCCGTTGACGCCGAGTAGCAGCGCGCCGCCGTATTCGGCGTAGTCGAAGTGCTTCTTTACCGCTTTGAAGACCGGGCGCAACAGCAGCGCGCCCAACTTGCTCACCCAGCTCTTCATCAACTGCTCTTTGATCAGTTCGCCGAAAAGTTCGCCGAATCCTTCTCCCGCTTTCAGCATCAGGTTGCCAACGAAGCCGTCGCACACCACCACATCCACGTGGCCGCGCACCACTTCTTTCGGCTCGACATTGCCGATGAAGTGGAGCTCGCACGCGCTGAGGAGTTTGTGCGTCTCTTTCGTCAACTCATCGCCTTTGGAGGGTTCCTCGCCGATGCTCAGCAAGCCGACCCGCGGGCGCTCTTCCGGCAAATCGAGGGCAATGGGCGCGTAGAGCGCGCCCATCTGGGCGAACTGCACCAGATGGTGGGGCTTGCAATCGGTGGTAGCGCCGGCGTCGAGCAGCAGGCAGCGGCCCGTTTCGGTGGGCAGCAGCGTGGCAATGGCCGGACGATCCACGCCCTCAATCGGTTCGAGGATCATCACCGCCGCCGCCATCATGGCGCCGGAGTTCCCGGCGGAGATGACGGCGTGCGCCGCGCCGGACTTCACCAGATTCATGCTGACCACGATGGAGGAGTCCGTCTTGCGCTTCACCGCTTTCGCCGGCGAATCGCACATTTCCACCACCTGTGAGGCGTGTTGAATGCTGAGATTGCGCGGCGGGGCGCCATGCGCGCTGAGATGCTGGCGTATGACGGCATCGTCGCCGACGAGGATAACATCCACGTCCGGCAACGCCGCCGCCGCGGCCAGCGCTCCAGCGACAACCGCCTGCGGAGCCTGGTCGCCGCCCATGGCGTCAACCGCGACAGATATGCGTGACAATGGTAGAGCCTCGCTGTGCACGAGTCGGTATCAGTCCTCGCGGCTCATCGCCAGCACCTGGCGGTGCTCGGGACCATAGGTGCCGCAGGTCGGGCACACGTGGTGCGACAGGTGCATGCCCTCGCAGTCCGGCTTGCTGCACTTCACCAGCGTCGGCGGCGTCAGTTTCCAGTTGGCGCGGCGATGATCGCGGCGCGCTTTTGAAAATTTCCGTTTCGGATTTGGCACGTTCGTCTCCTCAAGCCCGCCCGGCGTCTCCGCGCGCGGCGGACCGGTGTGGGCGGATTCAGCCTTCTCGGCGTTCTTCCAACAAATGTCGCAGCGCCGCCATCCGCGGGTTCACACCCTCCGGCGGGCAGGCGCACGCACGCTCATTCAGATTCTCCCCGCAATGCGGGCACAGCCCCTGGCAGTCATCCCGGCACAGCGGTTTGACCGGCAATGCCAGCAGGATGCTCTGCCGCAGCAGCTCATCCAGGTTCAGGTCCAGCGTCCCCGGGAAGAAGAGCTGCACGTCCGGCTCTTCTTCGTCGGTCTCGATCGCCAGCGCCGGTCCACCCGGTGCCGGAGGCTGTACCACGAAGTCTTCCTGAAACTCCGCGTGAACGGGCTGCCGGTAGACACCGCCGCAGCGGGCACACACCAGCTCGATCTCCGTATCCACCGCCCCTTCCAGCAGCAGCACCCGCCCGGTGCTGCTCACGATAATCTTGCCGCGCACGGGCGCCGTCAGCGTCATGCCTTCGACATCCCGCAGCGTCATGTCAATGGGTTCTTCGGCGTAAGAGCCGGGATTCCGCGCGATATCCGAAAGGTCCAGTTTCACCGTCCCGTTCCTTTCCGGGCGTCATGGGCGCCCCTATGCGCAGTATACCCGCGTTGCGTGCCCGCCGTGGCGCGAATGCGCGCCGCGGGCCTCGCCAGACCCAAAAAATGGGCCGGACGACAGCGCGACGTCCTGCCCGAAGGTAATATATTACACATCGGGCGGAATTTGTCAAGGAAAATTCGTCAGACGGGGAGCGCCGGTTTAGTTACCTTCGCCCGACCCCGGGTCAGGCGCGCTGCTGGCGTTCTCGGCGATCGGCTTGAACAGCCCCTGTCGTTCCGCTTCCTCGAATACCTGGTAGAGCAGCTCGCGCAGGTGTTCCTTCCAGGCGGCGGATTCATCCGCCACCGCCTCCTCGATGAGCAGCGCGCGGGGCGTCTGCTGCTCGATGAAGGTGTCGAAAAGGGTGGCCGTATAGTAGATGTAGTGGTCCACGAGCGAGAAGATGCCGTAGGCCGGCGGGGTACAGCGCCCGTACATCTGTCGGTGGGCGGCGTTGGCGTCCACCAGCAGCTTGACGATGTCCCGGTAATCCTCGGCCTGCAGATTCGGTTCGCCGCACTCCGGGCAAACCGTCACCGGCGATTGAAATGGAAGAAAATACGTCTCGCATTTCACGCACTGGTATTCCTGATGATAGTGCAGGGTCATCGCGATCATCCTCCGCCCGGGCGCCCGCGTTGCCGCGGCCCGTGGCGCGGCGACGCCGTTATGTCTGAATGCGGTAATAGCGTAGCATAGTTTCACCGATTTGGATTTCGTCTCCGTCGCAGAGTTCCGACACGAATATCCGCGTATTGCGCAGAAACACCAGTCCGTCCCCCTCGCAGGCCTTAATCCACGCCCCGTCTTTCCCCGGCGTAATCAGCGCATGGCAGCCGCGCACCCCGCCGCCGGCATCCACCACCACCAGGGATTCGGGACCGGCGCCGAGGGTCACCGGGGTGCCATACAACGGGTACAGGCGGCCGGGACAATCGCCGTAGACCACCAGCAGCCACTCGGTTTTCGCGACTTCGCGCACGAAACCATGCGCGAACCCGAGCACCATCCCTGCCGCTGGCAGCAGCGCGAACTGGCGGACGACGGGACCGAGCAGCCCGCCGATGCCCGCGGTCAGCGCGACCACGTGCTCCGCCAGCAACGCGATGACGAATCCCGCCAGGATGCTCGCGACCGCGCCCTGCGCGGCGTGCCGCGTGCGTGGAAAGCCGAACCAACTCGCCAGTCCAGCGATAAGACAGAGGCTAACCCAGAGGGCGAAATGCCCGTAGCGCGCGCGCCAGTCCGGCGCGATGGGCAGCAGCCAGAGGAGCGCCAGCAGCGCGCCGCCTCCCGCCGCCGCCAGCAGCGCCCGCCCCAGCCCGCGCAGCCAGGGGGGTAACGCGCGCGCCGGCTCCCCTTCCAGCAAGCACAATCCCGTGGCGAGCGGCAGCGCCCAGCAGAACAGGAGGGCGGCCTGCGCTGGATGCGGTGGGTTGCTCCCCGCCATCCCAGCCAGATCCGGCCCCAGCAGCGCGCCCAGCACCGCCGCCGCCCCTCCGCTCGCCAGCCCGCAAAGGACATGCCGCGTCAGGTCCACCCAGGACCAGATCGCCAGCGCGTTCCGCGTAGGAGCCGTCACGGGCTGCGCGCCGCCCCACCGCGGCGACGGCGGCATATCCGCGTGCTGTTCGCTCACCGTGCATCCCCTTTCGTGACGCGCATCATCCGCTACAACCCGATCGCCCGCCGCAGTGCCGCGCGCGCGAGCAGGCGGGTGGAGTCGAGCACGGGCAGCGGCGAGCTTTCTGGAGAAACGAGCAGGGGGATTTCCGTGCAACCGAGGATGACGGCGTCGCACTCCTCCTCCAACATCAGGCGGGCGATGACGCGCTGGAAGTAAGTCAGCGCCTCCGGGGTGAAGACGCCGTAAACGAGCTCGTCGAAGATGATGCGGTTGATTTCCGCGCGTTCGTAGGGGTTGGGGATGACGCACGCGAGCCCCTGCGCCGCCACCCTCGCGGGGTAGACCGGGCCTTCCATCAGGTAGCGCGTGCCGGTGAGCGCCAGCCGGCGGAAACCTCTACAGGCGGCTTCTTTCGCCACCTCCTCGGCGATGTGCAGCCAGGGAATGGGCGAGCGCGCGGCGACAAGATCGTAGGCCTGGTGGATGGTGTTGTCCGGGCAGATGGCGAAATCGGCGCCCGCGCCCGCCACTTTCTCAGCGGATGCCACCATCAACTCCGCTACCCCTTCCCAGTCGTCCTCATAGATCGGCGCCATGTATTGTGCCAGCGGAAAGGTGTGCATGGTCACCTCCGGGTGATCATGGCGGCCCATCAGTTCCGCTCCTTCCGCCGCGAGGGTGCGGTAGCAGAGGGCGGCGCCTTCCGCGCTGCAGGCGACGATGCCGATGTGTTGGGGCATGTGGATTCCTCCGCTACTCCGTCATCTCCTCGCTCCCCGCGAATACTTCCCGCATACGCTCGCCGACGATGTCGCGGGCAGGCTCGTCCGCGGGGACGGCAGCCGGAGCCGGGTCTGTGGCGGGCGGCGGAGCGGCGGGCGCCGCCGCGGGCGGTTCCTCGCTCTCTTCGACAACTTGAATGGCTGCGGTGAGCGGCGTTTTAAAGTAGGTGGAGAGGCAGAGTTCCAGCGTGGATTTCACCTTCGGGCGGTCGTAAAACATGCTGCGGGCGAAGCCGCTGGCGGTGGAGAGGGTGAGCGCGCTGTCGAGCATGCCCATCGGGATGCACTTCTCCACAATGAGCGTGCGCAAGCGCTCCAGATTCGGAGACTTGCCCATCCACTCGATGAAGGCCGGCCAGCTTCGTTTCACCTGCGGCAAGGTCAGCGGATTCGCCGCCGAGGGCGCCTCCACGGCCGGCGTCGGCGGCAATTCGGCGGCGGGGACGGGCACTGGGGCGGCGGGCGCCGCGACGGCTGCGGCCGCCGGGACGATGACGGGCGCGGGCACCTCCTCAGCCATCATGCGCAGGCTGGTCAGTTCCAGCACCAGCCGTTGCTGACTGTTCCAGCGCAGCTCATTCTCCGCCTCGCAGAGCAGAGTCACCGCGCGCATGATCGCGGGCTGCGTGGTGGCGCGCGCCTGTGCCCCCAGCGCTTTGCGCTGCTCCGGATTCAGCTCCACCAGCGTTTCCGCGCCGCCGATAGTGGCGCGCAGCAGGTTGCGCCAGTAGTGGATGAGTTCGGCGACGAGTTGCGGCACATCTTTCCCGTCCGCCATAATCTGCTCGATGAGCAGGAAAAGGCCGTTAGCGTCCTTCCGCAAGATCTTCTCGGTAAAATCGCTGAGGAGCGCGAAGTCAATGCCGCCGAGAATCTCGCGCACGTGCCCGGCGGTGATGGACGTGCCGGCGTAGGACGCCGCCTGGTCGAGCAGACTCAGCGCATCGCGCAGGCCGCCGTTCGCGGTACGCGCCACCAGGTAGAGCGCTTCGTCCTCTACCGTCCAGCCTTCCTGCCCCACAACCCAGCGCAGGCGCTCGACGATATCCTCCAGCGTGATGCGGTGGAAGTCGAAGCGCTGGCAGCGCGAAAGGATGGTGGCGGGTAGTTGATGCGGATCGGTGGTGCAGAGCACGAAGATGACATGGCCCGGCGGCTCCTCCAACGTCTTCAGGAAGGCGTTGAAAGAATCGCGGGTGAGCTGATGCACCTCGTCCACGATGTAGAACTTGTAGCGCAGTTCGACCGGGGGATACCCAACCTGCTCGCGCAGTTGGCGGATGTCATCAATGTTGCGGTTGCTGGCGGCGTCAATCTCGATGACGTCCATCGCCGTGCCGGCGCGAATGGAGAGGCAGGCGGGGCAGGCATCGCAGGGATCTGAAGTGGGGCTGGAGGCCGCCTGGCAGTTCAGCGCCTTCGCCAGCACGCGCGCGGTACTCGTCTTCCCCGTACCGCGCGGCCCGCAGAAGAGATAAGCGTGCGCCACGCGTCCGCCGGCGATGGCGTTCATCAGCGTCTGCGTGACGTGCCGCTGCCCGACAAGATCGCCGAAATCCTTGGAACGATATTTGCGGTAGAGGGATTCGTATGCCATGAGCGCCTCAATACACGGAAGTCTTTATATTGTACCAGATTCGCGGCGTGGCGTCCCCATTCCAGCGAGATATCTTGCCGGTGGTTGTCAGGCGAGCGCAGGGTGGGCATAATAAAGGCGGGAGCTTGCGATGCGCGGATTTCTTCTGCTGGGCACGCTGGTTATGGCACTTATCACGCATGCGCAACCGGCCATCAGCGGCTTTGATTTCGCCGCCTGGGGACCGGGGATTTACAGTACCCCCGGCTCGGATACGTCATTGACCAATCTGGCGGCGACGGGGGCGAACTGGGTTGGCATCGTGGTCACCGTGTATCAGCCCAACATGCGGGCGACGAATATCCAGCCGCTGCCCATCGCGACACCCACCGATGCTGACCTGCGGCATGCCATCACCACCGCCCACCGGCTCGGTCTCAAGGTGATGCTGAAGCCGCACGTGGACCTGTCGCGCGATGACGCGCATTGGCGCGGTGAGATCGGCCCCGCCTTCTCCGCCGCGCAATGGCTGCGCTGGTTCGCGGCCTATATGCGCGTGATCACTCGCTATGCCGCCTTCGCGCGTAACGAGAAAGTAGAGCTATTCTGCGTCGGCACCGAACTGGAAGGCACCAGCGGGCGTGAAGCGGAATGGCGCCAGATCATCGCGACCGTGCGCGCGGCGTATGACGGTCCGCTGGTCTACGCCGCGAATTGGAGCGGCGAGGCGACGACCATCCGCTTCTGGGACGCGCTGGATTACCTCGGCGTCGACGCCTATTACCCGCTGACCACGAAGGCAGGGGCGACGGCGGCGGAACTGAAACAGGGGTGGGCAACCGGTGTGAAGGAGCTGGCCGGACTACACGCGCACTGGAAGAAGCCGATCCTGCTCACCGAAGTGGGTTTTCGCAGCAGCGCCGGCGCCTGCCGCGAACCGTGGGAGTGGCAGACATCCCCCGCGCTGGACCTGCGCGAGCAGGCGAACGGCTACCAGGCGACCTTTGAGGCGCTGTGGACGCAGCCGTGGCTCGCTGGCCTCTTCTGGTGGGATTGGGAAGCCGACCTGTCGCACGGCGGGCAAAAAGACGGCGGTTACACCCCCTGGGGCAAACCGGCGGAAACCATTGTGCGGCGCTACTACGCGCCAGCACCGTAACACGCCACCCCCGTCGCAGGAAACACCCCCCGCCCGGCGAATGAGATGGTATGCGCACGGTGCTCTACCTGAATGCGGTGGGCGAAATCAGCGGAGCGGAGCGGAGCCTGTTGGGGCTGCTGGAGGCGCTGGACCGCGAGGCCTGGCGGCCGGTGGTCGCGGCGCCAGAGGGCGCGCTGCTGCGCGAGGCGCACGCCCGCGGGGCGGCGGTAATGCCGGTGGCGCTGGCGCCGCTGCGCCGGCCGCGCACGCCGGCGGACGGCCTGGCGCTGCTGGGAGCGCTGCGCGCGGGATGGCGCGAAGTGGCCGACACCGTCCGTGTCGCCCAACCCGACCTGCTGCACGCCAACACTACCGCCGCCATGAGCTACGCGCTGCGCCTGCGCGTGCCGCGCATCTGGCAGGTTCGCGACCTGGTGCCGCTGGGGGCGCCGGGCGCGGTGCTGTATCGCCAGGCCAGCCGGGTAGCGGCGATCTCCGCGGCAGTGCGCGATTCGCTGCTGCCATATGCCGATGACAACGGCGCGAAGATCCGCCTGCTACCGCCGGCGGTGGATACCGCACGCTTCCGTCCCGTCGAGGACAAAGCCTCCCTGCGCGCGACCCTCGGCCTGCCGACGGACGTGCCGCTCATCGGCCTCATCGCGCAATTCGTGCCCTGGAAACGCCACAGCCTTTTCCTGGACGCGTTGGTGCGCCTGCGTGACCGTCCCTGGCACGCGGTGCTCGCCGGCGCGGAGCTGCACGGAGACCGCGCGTATGCCGACGGCCTGCGCGCGCGCATCACCGCCCCACCCCTTGCCGGGCGCGTCACCTGGCTACCCTGGCAGGCGGACGCCATCCCGCTGCTCGCCACGCTGGATATGCTGGCGCTCACCTCCGAGCATGAGCCCTTTGGCCGCGTGCTTATCGAAGCGCTGGCCTGCGGCGTGCCCGCCGTCGCGGCGGCGGAAGGCGGTCCGACGGAAATCCTCCGCCACCATGAAACCGGTCTCCTCGTTCCCCCGGACGCAAACGCCTTCGCCGACGCGCTATCCACACTCCTTGACGACCCCGCCCGCCGCGCCGCCCTGGGCACGGCCGGACGCATGGACGTGGAGGCGCGCTTCAGCGTGGAACACCAGCGGGCGGCGCTGGCGGCGCTGTATGATGAAGTGCTGGGTGAATCCGCATAACAGGGAGGTGCGATACGGGCTGCCTTGGTGAACTGCTCTACGTATATCTAACCGAGCTCGTCATAATTACCGTGCCGGCGCGTGTGTGGTTTGGCCTGGCGGTGGTCGCCGGTGTAGCCGGTGGGTCATGCTGGGGAGTAGCAATGACGCGCCGCCTGGAGCATGATCCGCTGGTAGCGGTCGGTGTGGCTTGCGGTATCGGGAGCCTGGTATTGCTGATACTGGCGATGTTCTCGTGGCTGCGACGGGAATGATGCGGGTGAATGGACTGTGAATCCGTTACGCGCCGTAGAGGAGAATGACGATGGCGGCGG
>JAKIYB010000006.1:0-16651 GCA_022708765.1 Armatimonadota bacterium
CCATCGCCCCGCATCTCGCGCCCGGCGTGCTGGTGGTGCTGGAGTCCACCATCGCGCCCGGCACCACCCGCGATCTGGCGCTGCCTATCCTGTGCGAGGCGCTGGGTGGCGAGGCTGGGGAAGCGTTTTATCTGGTGCATTGTCCCGAGCGCGTGATGCCCGGTCGCCTGCTCAAAAACCTTACCTCGTGCGACCGCGTGGTAGGCGGCATCACCCCTGCCTGCACCGCCCGCGCGCTGCCCATTTATCAGCGGCTGACCAGCGGCACGCTGCACCGGACGGATGCCACTACCGCCGAAATCGTGAAGACAGCGGAAAACGCCTATCGCGATGTGCAGATCGCCTTTGCGAACGAAGTGGCGCTCATCTGCGAGGAGTTGGGCGCCGATGTCTTTGCGGTGCGCGAGTTGGTAAACAGCAGTCCTCATCGCCAGATGCACCTGCCCGGCGCGGGCGTGGGCGGTCACTGCATCCCCAAGGACCCTTGGCTGCTCGTTTCAGCAGTACAGGAGTATCAACCGCGGCTGCTGCCCACCGCACGCGCTGTTAATGACGGCATGCCGCTGCACCTCGCTGCACTTGCCCGCCAGGCGCTGGCCGCCGAAGGGCGCTCACTCGACGGCGCGACGGTCGTCATCCTCGGTGCCGCCTACCTGGAGGAGACGGATGACACCCGCAATACCCCCGCGCTGCCGCTGACCCGCGCACTGCAGGCCGACGGCGCGACGGTGCGCCTGCTCGACCCGCACGTCACGGCGATAGAGGACCTGCCTGTCGCCGCCGATCTCAACGCCCTTGACGGCGCCGATGCTCTCATCCTCGTCACCGCGCATCAGGCGTTTCGCGCGCTGGATCTCTCCTCCGCCGCCGAGCGTCTGCGCACCCGCATCCTCATTGATGGCCGCAACGTCTTCGACCCCGATGTTGCCCGCGCCGCCGGCTTTCGCTTCGTCGCGCTGGGCAAGGGGGAGACGATGGTGGCTGAACCGACGGTATGAAACGCAGATGGGCGCCCCTTCGAGGATGGGCGCCCAGCATTCGCTATTCTCCTCCTGCGCATCAATACTTCGAAAACTTCATACAGAGCACGCCGACGATGGGCAGCGCGATTACCCAGAAGATCGGCAGTCCGGTCAGCACCGGGGCGATCATGTAAGCAAGGCTGCTGATGAGCAGGCCGGCGGCGAGGGAGATCGCGAACAATCCTCGTTTGCGCGCCGCCCACATCTGACCAGCCAACACAATGCCGGCGCGCGCCCAGCGCGCATCGTCGCGTGCCATCGCCATCTCCGTTCCGACTCGCATCATCGCGCGCGCCTCATCGCTTAACGGGACGACCGTCTTGAGAATCGCGAAGAGGATACCCGCCGGCAGCAGTGCCAGCAGATACATGGAAAAATGGGTAAACGTTTCGATCCAGGACATTGCCGTCTCCTTCCCCGACCAGAAATCAGGTCGCTCTGTACCTATATACGCGGGTGAAGGGTATTGCTGCGGTACCAATACATTATTTTTTCACCGGACCGGGCATGAAATGCGCGCCGAAGATGCTGACGGCGAAATAGAGTGTGCAACTGAGGTAGAACAGGTGAAACTGCTCGAGACGCCAGGGGCCGATCATCACCGACACGTCTTTCAGCGCCTCGACTATGACCACCGCCACCGCCGCGCCAAGGGCGGAGAAGAGGAGCAGTGCCAGATTATACACAGCGAAGTAGGCTTTTGATGTCCGCGATTCCGGCACCACGGAGTAGAGTCCGGAGGTGATAGCGATGCCCCAAGCGCCGTCACCGATGCCTGCCAGCGCCCAGGCGAGATACACCGGCCAGGGGAACTGCGCCGAACTGACGACGTAACAGAAGAAGAGCATCAGGTAGATGGGCGCCATCAGGTATGACGTGCGCCGCGCGCCCAGACTGTCGATGCGTGGTCCGAAGAGCGAAGTCGTGATGATTTTTACTACCATGTAGCCCGCGGCGAGGATGGAGATCGCAAACTCATTCAGATGCAGTATTTTCAGGTGGAACACCTGGTAGTAGACGGTGCCGATGAGAAACGGGGCATCGTAGATGAGTAAACCCAGCAGCAGGCGCAGGTAGGGGCGGTTGGCGAGCAACTCGCGTATATCGCGCAAGTGAAAGGTCTCTTCCTCGGCCATGCGCAGCATGGGTATGCGATGCAGAGCAAAGACCGCTGCCGCGCCGCAGAGGCAACCGCCGATGAGCAGCAACGCGAACCCCCAGGTATGGTCACGGGGGATGCGCGTTGCCAATGCGCCTACCGTCAACGTGGTCACCAGGCTGAGTGCGGTCATGATGGCGAAGCGGATACCCAGATAGCGCCCGCGCATGCGCGCGGGAACCGTCGAAGCCAACCAGGCATCCAGTGTCGGGCGCGCAAGCGAACTGGCGGCAGCGGCGAGGAAAATTAGCCCGAAGAGCGCCGGGAAGCGCGCCGCCGGGGGCGCCACCGCACCGACGACCACCGCGCCCAGCATGAAGAGGATTTCCAGGTAGGCCAGCGAGAGGGTGAAGAGCTTAGGCCGTTTTACATGGTTCATCATCCACAGCGCCGCAAGCTGCAGCACGCAGGCCAGGTTGATGAGCGCGGGGAAAAGGCCGATCTTTTCCTTCGCGATGCCCAAGGAGAGCGCGTAATCCACGAAGAGGAAGCCGGTGACGGTACAAGCGTAGTCGAAGACGCTGCGGAAGCCGACATTCCAGTTGAAGAGCTTCAGCGCGCGTTGCAACGCGGTGACAGGCAAACCCGGACGCAGGCGTGAGGTAGCGGGCATCAGGAGCGCCAGGTGTCCAGGACATGATCGAGCAGCAATCGCGCCAGCCGCGCGGGATCGAAGTGCCGCGCGCCGGGCAGGCAGATGCCGCTGGTAATGGTACTGGCGGCCTGCGCCAGCGTGATGGCATGCTCCTCGTCAAGGTGGCGCCAGCGCAGGCGGACGCCGTCATCAGTTAGTGACCATTCCTCCAGTATTGCTCCCGCCGAATCCAGCACGCCGGTCAAGCGCGCTTCAATGGCCTTTTCAGGGCGCGCGTCCAACTCCCGCACCGTCTCTTCCGCGCCGCCAGCGCCGTCACCGGGGGTATCCAGCAACTCGCCGGGAGTGAAGATGGATGACTCGGCAAGCAGGCCACCGAACAGATCCTCCTTCGGCCGTTCCGTCGCCGCGCGATCATACAGCAGGTTGACGCCATCAAAGCGCGCCTGTGCCTCGGTCAGCGGTGCCTCGGGGGCGAAATGAATGGGGCGCGGCCCGGTAATGCCCTGCAGCCGTTCGGCGAAGGTGGCGGGATAGGCCAGACCTTCCGGTAGCAGGATGACCTTCGCCTTGCCCAGATAGTTCAAGTATTTGCTGATTTCCGCATCGTCCGCCGGACGCAGCACCGTTGCAACGTCATCCAGCGTACCGAGCAGGTAATACTCTTCCTCCGCTGGCGTTTCCGCCACACGGAACAGTTTGGGTCCATGTTCCATCCATGCCGCCGCCAACCGCACGCCCGGCCACAGCGGCGCCACGAATTCGGTCAGCGCCTCATCCGCCCGCTTTAACTGTGACAGCACACCGGAGAGATCAAGGTCTTCGCTCATGGCTGCATTGTAATGCGCATGACGGGAGTTGGCAATGGGTGAAGAGCAGGCAATGCACATCGTTTTTTTAACCCGTTAAGTATCAAACCGTAAGCGTGCGCGGTGGGTAATTCGGTGACAGCCAGCCTTTTTCGTCCGTTCCGCTCCGCTCCACTCCCGAAAAGGAGGCAGTCACCGAATTACTGAGCATCTATATAACGGAGTAGTATTTTGGAAAAATTCCAAATGCTACGACTTAAGTCATATTGTGGCCAGTGCGCTGGCATTATACTCCAAGGCAGGAGGCAATATCATGAGAACAATGGTAATGCATTTACTGGGCTTTTTCGGTCTGGGTCTGCTGTTGGCCTGGGGGACGCCGGCAGGCGCGCACTGCGACACGCTGGACGGTCCCGTCGTTGCCGATGCCCGTGTGGCGCTGGCGAAGGGCGACGTGACGCCAACGTTGAAATGGGTGCGTGCAACTGACGAAGCGGAGATCCGTGCCGCGTTTCAGCAAGCCCTCAAGGTGCGCGGCCTGAGCGCCGACGCGAAGGCACTGGCGGACACCTACTTCTTCGAGACGCTCGTCCGCATCCATCGCGCGGGCGAAGGCGCGCCGTATACCGGGCTCAAACCCGCCGGTTCGCCGGTGGAACCCGGCATCGCGCTGGCCGACGACGCGCTGAAGACCGGCAACGCCGAGAAGCTGGTTGCCGCGATTACTACAGAGGTGGCGAATGGCATTCGAAAGCGTTTCACGCACGCGGCGGAAGCGAAGAAGCATGCCGGTGACAGTGTGGCTGACGGCCGCGAGTATGTCGCCGCCTATGTCACCTTCATTCACTTCGTGGAAGGCCTGCATACCGCCATGAGCGGCACCTCGCATGCCGCAGAAGGCGCGCATGACGCGGAAGAAGCTGCCCATGCCGACGCGGCGCCGCTCGCCTGCGGGGGCTGCGCGCGTTGAGCGCTAAACACTACCGGTACAAAAACGCCTGCCCCGGCATCAGGCCGGGGCAGGCGTTTTGCGTCAGGTGTTGCCATCCGCGGTTTATTTGTCGGCTGGACCGGCGCTGGAGAGCGCGGCCTGGGCGGCGGCCAGGCGGGCGACGGGGAGGCGCTTGGGCGAGCAGCTCACGTAGTTGAGGCCGATGGCAAAGCAGAACTTCACCGAATCGGGCTCGCCGCCGTGCTCGCCGCAGATGCCCAGTTTGATGCCGGGGTTCACCTTCTTCGCGTCTTCCACGCAAATCTGCATCAGGCGGCCGACGCCCTTTACATCAATAGATTCCGTCGGGTCCACCTTAATGATCTTCTTCTCCAGGTAGACGGGCAGGAATTTCGCCGCGTCGTCGCGGGAGAGACCGAAGGCCATCTGGGTGAGGTCGTTGGTGCCGAAGCTGAAGAACTCGGCCTCGGCGGCAATCTCGTCGGCGGTGAGGGCCGCGCGCGGGATTTCGATCATGGTGCCGAACTTGTAGTCCACTTCCACGCCTTCGGCGGCCATGGTGTCTTTCGCCACCTGCTCAAGCTGGCCCTTCACTTCCGTCAGTTCGGTGATGAGGCCGATGAGCGGGATCATGATTTCTGGATGCACGTCCATGCCGGCTTTCTTCACTTCGCAAGCGGCGCCGATGATGGCGGCGGTCTGCATCTTCACGATGCCGGGGAAGTAGATGGACAGGCGCACGCCGCGCAGTCCGAGCATCGGATTGTGCTCGTGCAGGTCGCGCACCTTGGACAGCATGCGCATCTTTGCCTGGTATTCGGCGCCGGTGTCACCCTTGCAGCGCATCTCGGTGGTCTCTACCAGCAGTTCTTCCAGGCTTGGCAGGAACTCGTGCAGCGGCGGATCAATGAGGCGCACGGTAACCGGACGGCCGCCCATCGCCTTGAAGATGCCCACGAAGTCCTCGCGCTGCAGCGGCAGCAGCTTTGCCAGCGCGGCGTCGCGCGCAGCTTCGTCTTCCGCCAGAATCATCGCCTGTACGGCGGGCACGCGGTCGCCAAGGAACATGTGCTCTGTGCGGCAGAGGCCGATGCCTTCCGCGCCCAACTCGATGGCCTGCTCAGCCTGTTCCGGGGTGTCGGCGTTGGCGCGCACGCCATAGCCTTTCGACTTGCGGATTTCGTCTACCCAGCCCATGAAGGTAGCGAAGTCGCCGGTGACGCGGGCGGGCTCGGTGGCCAGCGCGCGATCGTAGACTTCACCCAGCGTGCCGTCAATGGAGATGATGTCGCCCTCTTTCAGCGTCACGCCGTTCATGCTGGCGGTGCGGGCGGCGTCATCAATCTTCAGCGCGCCACAGCCGCAGACGGTGGGAATGCCGTACTGGCGGGCGACGAGTGCCGCGTGGGACGTGCGGCCACCAAGCTGGGTGAGCACGCCTTTGGAGGCGAGCATACCGCCCAGATCGTCCGGATTCGTCTCTTTGCGGACGAGGATGACGGTCTTGCCAGCGGCTGCCATGGCGATGGCGGTCTCGGAATCCAGCGCGATGTGCCCCACCGCGCCACCAGGACCGGCGTTCAGTCCCTTGGCCACGGGCGCGACTTTATCGCGGTTGATGAGGCGCGGGTGCAGGAGTTGTTCGAGCTGTTCGGGCGCAATGCGCGACACGGCTTCTTCTTTGGTAATCAGGCCTTCGGCTACCTGGTCCACGGCGATCTTCACCGCGGCGGCGCCGGTGCGCTTTCCGGAGCGGCACTGGAGGATGTAGAGGGTACCGCGCTCGATGGTGAACTCGATGTCCTGCATATCTTTGTAGTGGCCTTCCAGGCGCTTCGCGATCTCGGTGAACTGCTGATAGATCGTCGGATTCTCGGCTTCAAGCTGGCTCACCGGCTGCGGGGTGCGCACGCCGGCCACCACGTCTTCGCCCTGGGCGTTCATCAGGTATTCGCCATAGATGTGATTATCGCCGGTGGCGGCATCGCGGGTGAAGGCCACTCCGGTGCCGGAGTCGCTGCCCATGTTCCCGAAGACCATAGTCTGCACGTTAACGGCGGTGCCCAGGTCGTCGGAGATCTTCTCGCGGCGGCGATAGATGATCGCGCGTTCGTTCATCCAGCTCTTGAAGACCGCTTCCACCGCCAGCTTGAGCTGCTGCAGCGGATCGGTCGGGAAGTCAAAGCCGGCGATGTCCTTGAAGTACTTCTTATACATGGCACAGAGGGTCTTCAGGCCTTCGGCGTCCACGTCGGTGTCCTGGGTCGCGCCCAACTCGGCTTTCAGGTGGTCGAAGATGTGCTCGAACTCGTGCTTTTTCAGCTTCGGATAATCGCCGGAGAGCACGATATCGGAAAACATCATGAGGAAGCGGCGATACGCGTCATAGGCGAAGCGCGCATTTCCGGTGAGCTGGATCATCCCCTGTAGAGTGGCCTCGTTGAGCCCAAGGTTGAGCACGGTGTCCATCATGCCCGGCATGGAGAACTTCGCGCCGGAGCGCACCGAAACGAGCAGCGGATTCGTCGGATCACCGAAGCGCTTGCCGGTCTGCTCCTCCACCGTCTTCAGGGCCTGTTCCACTTCCACCCACAGCGCATCGGGCAGTGAGCGTCCCAGCGCGTAATACTCCTTGCACACCTCGGTCGTGATGGTGAAGCCCGGGGGCACCGGCAGGCCGATATTGGTCATTTCGGCCAGGTTGGCGCCTTTGCCGCCCAACAGGTCGCGCCACTCTTTCTGCCCCTCGGCGAACAGGTACACACGTTTCTCAGCCACAGTATCTCCTCCACTTCGGATTGGTTATCGGATTTGCTGAATCCGGTACTACACACAGCGAAACACCTTCCGGCACCCGAATGATGTCGAGCGCCAGAAGGCCGCTAATACTACAGTTCGCTTCGCTTTCCCGGAATCCTCCTGCTGTAAAAAAAACTTTTGCGAATTTTTTCGCGGATGACGCGAGATGAATACGATGGATGTAGTTATGGTTTTGTCGCCATCTCCAGCGCTTCGTCAGCGCCCATCGCCTCGATGGGGGTATCGAGTCTGGCGCCGTGCCAGATTTCCCAGAGGCGCTTGGGATGGTCGAGGAAGATGCCGATGGCGGTGGCGATGTAGATGATGGAGAAGAGCGGATGGATCATCCCCTCCAGGTAACCGCGCCACGCTTCCAGGTTAAGGATGCGCACGAATTCAGTGGGGGGCAGCGGTGCCAGGGCATGGACCAGCGGCGGGGCGATGAACTGTCCGATGAAGAGCACGAAGAGCAGCACTCCCTGCCAGACGGAGAGGCGCAGGGTGACGAGGAGCATCACCCCCAGCAGCGACTGCGCGGCGGTGAGCAGGATCTCCTGCATCTGGTGGCCATCCATCGGCATCGGCGGCATGATGTGGCCGGCGGAGAGGGCGTAGACGCCAGGGATCATCCCCACCAGCAGCGTCCACTGGTTCAGTTTTGAGGAGAGCAGGCTCCCCAGCGCCAGCCCGGCATGGCCGCGCAGCGCGAACATGATGGCCACCGTAAACTCCGGCGCTTCGGAGGCGATGGGCGCCAGCCACTGCATGAGGAGGAATTCGCTGACACCGAGCAGTTTGCCAGTCTGCACCAGCCCATGCGAGAAGGGTTCGGCGTTTGCGAGGATGGCGGCGCCGGCGAAGAGGATCATCCCGTAGGTGAGGGCACGGCGCGGCGTTTTCGGCAGAGCGAGAATGCATTCCGCCGGGCCTTCCGCTTCGCTTTCCGCCACCGGTCGCCGCCGGGCAATGATGAGGTACCAAACGTAAATGCCGATGAAGATCAGGCCGTCATACCAGGCCAGGCTGCCTTTGATGGGGATGGAGAACGCGTAGAGCGTGGCAATTCCCAGAAAAAAGAGTTCAGTGCGCCGCTCCGTCTGCAGCACCACGTCGCGCCGGGTTTTCACCCAGAAGAGGAAGGCGATGACCGACCATGCCACGCCGATAAGCAGCCGGTTGGCGCCGGTCATGTTGGCGATGGCGAGATGCGGCCAGTCGCTCTGCGGATACTGCCCGGCCATCCAGGTGCAGTACATATCTACCGCGTACTCCGGCAGCACGGCAATCAACGCGACGATAGCAAGCACCAGTGTTTGCGAGAGATCTTCCTGCAGCGCATCGCACGCCCACAGCAGCAGGAAGGACGCGCCGAGTACCGCCATGCCGGCGAACGTCGCTACCAGGATGGGCTGGCTGTGCAGCAGCGGTTCGAAGGCGCCGGTGACGCGGATGGCGATGCCGGGAAGAGTGATGAGCGCCGCCAGCACGATGGCGACGATATGGCCGCGTTTAATGGAATACATAGCAACTCCGGCGTGTGGCGGGTGACCGGCCACGCGCTACTGGTGCATATCGCGCAGCCAAAGGTCTCACACCCGGAAAATCCGGTCGGACAGGCCAGAAGGCACGCCTTCGAGATTGTTGACCTGCCGGAGCCGCCCGGCGGCTCTGCTACTCCCCCCTGGCGGGAAGATACTGCATAATATCACGGCCAGGCTGAATGTGGCAAATACGGTATATGGTTAACGTCTCGCTGAATGAAGAGGGTAGGGGAACGGTCAACGGCGAATGGCGTCTGGCAGCATCCTCGTCAGTTCTCCATCCAGGGACAGCAGCGCGCCGGCCAGTTCCTCGTGGATCGCGGTGAACGGCAGCGAACCGAGCATATATGGCACTTGCTCGGAGGCGTAGCCGCCGCGGGTGGCGCAGGTGCGGTCGGGCGCGTAACCGAGTTCATCGTTCGTCAGTCCCATCACCAGCGGGATAGGCGCCCTGGCACCGGCGACGACGTCGTTTTTAATTGCCTGGAAAACTTCAAAAGGCGTGCCAAGGAAGGCGAGGGGGCCAATGCGGAAGCCTTGCAGCTCGGTAGACGGCGCCAGCGGCTCTCCGGCATCGAGGCGGGCGATGAGCCGGCGCAACGCGTAGATATAGACGGTGGCCATGCGCACCTGGTGGTCCTCATCCGCGGCGTTCGCCGCCCATGCGATCGCTTCCTTCGCTGCCAGCATCGCGCGCAGATCTTCTCGCGTGACCGGCTTGCGGGTGAAAATCACCTGTCGTGACAGCGCGGCGATGCCGTCAACACGGATCGGCTGTGCCGCCCGCATGCCCGTCCGCACGGCGTTGGCGAAGCGCGCGGCGATGACATCCAGCGCCAGCAATGATTCCTGCTCCGGCTTATGCACCACACAGGTGTTGACGTCACCCTGTGCGCCCTGCAGGAAAAGGCCGATGCTACCAGGATGCTCGCGCTCCAGCAGGTTGGTCGCCACCCCGCAGTAGTCGCCGTGGATATAACGCGTCTGCTGGCAGCAGGTCACCGGATGGCAGCCGAAGTAACTTAGAAAACCGAGCAGCCGGTCGCCGGCGTGAGCGGTGATAACGTGACAGGTGGTGTCGGTCAGCTCTGGTTTCGCTGGCCGCCAGTCGTCGCGCAGCACTTCCTCTAGCGGCGGGGCGTCGCGGTCATACTCGCGATTCAAGCCGATGCCCTCGCACGGCGCCGTCGCGTGGCGCAGTTCGGCGTTGGTGAGATTGCCCACCGCCGCGATACACGCCTGAGCAATACGGGTGGGAAGGATTTCGATATAGGGCAAGTCGGCATCACCCCACCCGATGAGCGGACTGGGGCAGGGGCCGCTGTGCGTGTGCGTGCAATGCACCATCACCACGTCGTCCGGCAGACCATGCGCCGCCCGCACCAGCTCACGCGTCCGTCGGGTGATGCCGTCGCTCACCGCGATCAGGTCGCAACTCACCAACACCAGTGTTGTTTGGCCGTGCCGCACCGCCATCGCCCGTGCCCACAGCCGGTCACGTATTCCAATGGAATGCCGGTTGATGAACGGCCCGAAGCCGCACAACTCTACCCCCACTCGCGGGGTAATGTCCACTTTCTCGAAGCCGATCTGCAGTGTCATGGTTCTGCCCTTTCATCGCCCCACCATGGACTCGACCATGCCATGTCGCCCGTGTGGGTCGTGACGCGCACGTAGGCGTACTCATCGGGTGCGAAATCGTCCAGCGCGAATGATGTCTCCACCACCCGAGCATCTCCAGAGGAAGACGCTACCGCCTGTTCGGCACCGGTACGCACCAGCGTTACCGCGGCAATACCGTCGTCGGAAGCCGTGCGCACCTGCAGCCCACCGCGGGTCTCGGTCGTTTCCAGGTACACCCGCCGTTGGGTGGTCGCATATGTCTGGCGCTGTTTCATCGCGTCATAGACCGCCTCGCGGGTGAGCGATGGCGTCAGCGCCGCGGTGAAACCCTGCGGCCAGGTTTCTGCGAAGTTTGACTGGCGGGACGTCCGTCGTGAATGTCCCCGCCGCCGACAAAGCCCAAGTGATAGCCGCACGCCAGTGCATCGCGCACATGCCGGCCCACCATCTCGCCGCCGCAGTGGTGAATGGGGCGCGGATTGCCGGCCTCGGCGGGGCGCTCACTGTTACCCCAGACGGAGTACATTTCCACCGCCGTCTCGTAGCGCGGGTTCCACCCCAGCGACCAGTCCACCCCCATGATGACGTTTGCCGAATGGTGGGGAATGGCAATCGCTTCCAACCCCTCCAGCTTCGCCCACAGCTTCTTCAGCGTGTTACAGTCGGGGCTGGTACTGCGCAGCAGCGGCGCAACATCCCCTCGCATGTAGATATTGCGGTGGCCCGTCGCGGAGTTCGTCCACTCCTGTCCTACCAACGTGGAAAATCGCCCCGGCTCGTTGAAGTCATTCGTGACGGCAGTGAAGTACTCCCACTGCCGGTCTGTCACCGCCTCCATATGGTCGGTGATGGCGCCGAAGTCGAGGAACGCCTCATCGCGTGCGAAGGCATACAACTCCTCCGGGCAACGGATGCCGTCGCTGAAGTATGTCTGCCAGTGCGGGTCACCCCAGAAGATGCGCATGGTGGGGATGGTTTCCGTCACATAGACGGGATTCGCCCAAACCTCAATACCGGAAGCTGTATCGATGAGCCGGAGAAAGTGAAAGCCCGGCCGCGTCCAGCGGAAGCCTTCGAAGACGCCGATAGGACGGGTATCTCCGGGGAAGGCGCCCTGCGCCTCGCCGTCAAAGCTGATCGTCTCCGGCCCATCGAGCGCTGCGGCACCATCCACGCGCAGCGTACCCTGCCAGGCGGGCAGGCAGTTGTCGAGGTAGGGCAGGTCGCGCTCAACGTTGAGATTGAACGGCCCGAATAATGCCGGCTTGCGCGTGTTCCATCGCCCTTGCGGTGGCAGCGTCCGCAGCGCCCCCAGCACTTTCACCTTTACGGCAAAGCGTTCCCCCACGCCAAGGCGTGAAGGAACGACACAGAGCATCCCTGTGGGGGGCTGGTGGTACCCGGCTTCTGTCATGTGTGCTCCCGATCACGTCGCGGAAGTGAAATGCATTTTCACTTGTCCCAAATGATCGTTCACTTTCGCCACCGCGTCAAGGTACTGCCGCATCAGCGTTTCACTGCCCAGCAGGAACTGGTGCGACAGCACTACGCCCTCCTCGTTCACCACGCGCTCGGTGACGGGCAGGCGGAGCGCGGCATAGTTCTGCACTACTGCCGGATCGCGATACGGAATAGGGCTGGTGCTGTCATACAGATTCAGCAGGCGATGCTGATAAACAGCCGGATAGGTTGGGCTCATATAAAAACCTTCCGCCGCCAGCGCCGCAAGGTATTGTTGGCGAGTGATGCCGTCCGCCTGTTCCTGCGCGAAGTGCAGCGTCATGGTGTAATACGACTGCCGGGTGACGCGCGGGTCACGTTGGGCGGCGCGCAATGGACCACTGAGGGTGTCCAGGCCTTCGCGGAGCATTGCCTCACGCTCCTCACGGATGCGCATTTGATCTTCGATGCGCGTCAACCCGCCACGCAGCAGCACCGCTTGCATCTCAGTGGCGCGGTAGTTGTGTCCATAGTGGTTGCCCGGCGTGGTGACGTCTGGCATGAAGCCAACATGCTTTAAGCAGAATGCTGTTTCGTAAACGGCGTCGTCGTTGCAGGTGATGGCACCGCCTTCACCGCAGGTGAGCACTTTGCTTTGCTGGAAGCTGAAACTGCCCGCATCGCCGATGGCGCCCGCGCCCACATCGCGCCAGCGGCTGCCGTGCTGGTGCGCCACATCTTCCACGATCTTCAGCCCATGCCTGCGCGCGATGTTGAGCAGGGCGTCCATATCACACATGCAGCCATAGAGGTGCACGGGTATGATCGCTTTTGTCTTCGGGGTAATGGCCGCTTCCACAGCTGCCGGGTCAATGCAGTACGTCTCCGGGTCAATGTCTACCAGCACGCCGTTCGCGCCGACATCCAGCGCCGCCTGCAGCGTCGCCACCCAGGTGAGGCCGGGGATGATTACTTCATCGCCCGGCTGCACGCCCACCGCCTGCAGCGCGCACTGCAGCGTCACCGTGCCGTTTGCCAACAGCATCGCATGTCGGCTGCCGATGAAGCGCGCGAACTCCTCGCAAAACGCCTGCTCATGCGAGCCTACCCAGCTCCACTTGCCGCTCCGTACCACCTCCGTCATCCAGACGATCTCCTGCTCGCCCGTCACCGGCCATTTGGGCCCCGGCTCCGTGACCGCCGGTTCGCCTCCGGTCAATGCCAATGTTGATATATGCGAAAGAGAAGACATACTGACCTCCTAACATTTGATTAACAATAGCGTCTATCCCCCGTTTCTCCAAGGCACTGTTATTGCGAACTCTTAACATTTATTGCTATGATACCGTTATGGAGACCAGGCATCCACTCTTCACCGACGCGATGCTGAGCCGCCTTCGCCATCCGGAAGGCTGGCGGATTATCAGTTCACATTACCAGCCGGATGTGGCGCCGGTTGAGCATATTGCGCATCAGCGCTGGATGGCCGCGCACACGCATAACCACGCCAACCTGGAAGTCCTCGTTTTTCTGGATGGCTCCGGCTGGCACGGGCACCAGGGGAAGGTGTATCCCTGCACGGCGGGTACGATTCTCTTCTTCGACGCCTTTGAAGAGCATGACCAGAATTGCCCCCTGTCCGCGCCGGACGCCGACCACCTCTGGGTGGCGCTCACGCGCGAGCATGCTATCGCACGGCGTATCGCTGTTCGTAATGGCCGGCTCTCTTTCGCTGAGCGGAGTATATTGCTTGTGCGCGATGACCCGTGCATCAGCGGCGCCTTTCTGCTGCGTGGCCTGGCGACGACGCCGCCGCTCACTCGTCGTCTGCGTGTTGTCGGCGCGCTGTCGGCGTTGCTAGCGGGCATCATCGAAGCCGGCTACCGCGCGGATGACGTGGAAAATCCTCGCCACTGCCAGGAGCGATTCATCGCGACCGTGCAGCAGCATATCCGCGATACCGCCGGTCGCGGCGCCACGCTCGATCACCTGGCGCGCCTTGCCGGCTATAGCAAATATCATTTCCTGCGCCTCTTCACCGCCCACACCGGCCAGACCGTCCACCAGTTCATTGACGACTGTCGCCGTGCTCGTGCCTGCCAATTGCTCGGAGAAGGCGCCAGCAAAAAAGCTATCGCGCACGAACTCGGTTTCTCCTGCCCGGCCGCGTATTCACGCTGGGCGCGGAAGGCGTTGAAGGACAATGATTCGTAAAGGGATTTCGCGGCCGGCGTGCGAATGTATGTCGTGAGGTAATATTCGCATGTCGCTCTTCCACCTGCATTACTGGAGCGCTCCGCTGCAAAAGCAGTGCGGCGCCTACGCCATTATCCCTGACGGCGACGGGCCGTTCCGGGTGGTTTATCAACTGCACGGGCTGTCCGATGATTACACCATCTGGCTTCGGCGCACCAGCATCGAGCGTTATGCCGAGAAGGTCGGGCTGATGGTGGTGCTGCTTGATGGGGCGCGCTCCTTCTACGTTGATTCCCCATCCGGCCTGGGACGTTATGAGAGCCATATCCTGGAGAGCGTGGCCTTCATTGACCGCACCTTCCGCACCATCCCCGCGCCGGAGGGACGCGCTATCGGCGGTCTCTCCATGGGCGGTTACGGCGCGATGAAGATAGGCTTGAAGTCTCCCGATCTGTTCGGCTCGGTCGCTTCGCACTCCGGCGCGCTGGATGTCACCGCTCTCTTGGACGAATCGCTCTGCCCAGAACTGCCGATCATTTTCCCGGACGGCCCGCGCGCGGAGGAGGATCCCTTCACCCTCGCGGCGCGGCCAGGCCGCAAGCCCGCTCTCTACTTCGACTGCGGCGCGGATGACTTCCTCATCGAGCACAATCGTCGCTTCCACGCCCGCCTCGCGGAGTTGGGCGTCGCGCACACCTACAAGGAGTTCCCAGGCACCCACTGCTGGGAATACTGGGACAAACACATCTCCGCCGCACTGCTCTTCCACGCAAGGAAACTGGCGGCGTGCCCCGCCTGATGCGGAACCGAACCGGGGAGGAGCATTGCGTCCGGAGTCATGCCAGGCTTTCCGAGAACGTTACCGTCATCCGGAGCATCCTGACTGGGTGCTACCGGCTTACGGCGGCGGCTGCATCACCAATCTGATGCAGTCCATCCTCGCCGGCTTCGGCGCGGAGCATGGAACAGCGCTTCGTGAGCATGACGCGCTGATGGCGGCACTCGGTGGGCGGCGCAAAGTGCTCATGCTCATCCTCGATGGCCTGGGGTGGCTCAACCTGGAGCGGGCGATCGCGGCACGCCCGGTCATTGGCGAGAAGCTGGCCGGCGCGTTGCGCATGCCGCTCACGTCCGTCTTCCCCTCCACCACCAGCGCGGCGATGACCAGCCTGCTCTACGGCGTGCAGCCGTGCGAGCATGGTGTCATCGGCTATCTGGTGTACCTGCCGCGCTACGGGCGCGTCTTCAACATGCTCAACTTCCATAGTCCGGATGCCGCCAATGTGGACCTGCTCACGCTGGGCTTTCAGCCTGAAGCGTATGTTGGACGGGCGAACATCTTGCGACGGCTGGAAGACGCCCGGATACTTGCGCGCGGCTATACACTGCTGCCCTATGTCTCCAGTGGTTTATCCGGCCTCATTTACGCTGCTATGCGTCCACACGCGTATATCGCCCTTGGCGACCTGCTGGCATCCGCGCTGGGACAGCTTCCCGCCGCGCTGCCGCAGTTTCACCTTCTCTACTGGAGTTCGCTCGACACGATTGCCCACGCCAGCGGCGCCAACTCGGAGGGGTATCAGCGCGAAGTGCAGATGCTGATAACTACTCTGCGCGACCAGGTTATCGAGAAGCTGGATGACGACACCGCGCTGTTGATCTGCGCTGATCACGGCCACATTGACGGCGATGACGGCGAGGCCATCAACCTGTCCGCGCACCAGGAACTCACCCGCTTCTTTCGCGTGTCGCCGGCGGGGGAGGGTCGCGCCACGCAGCTTTTCCTCGAACCCGGCACTGCGCAGGAAGCAACGCGCATCCTGCGTGAGATCGGCGGCATGGCGGTGCTTCCCCGCGACCAGGGACGCGCTCTCCTCGGCGACGCTCCACTGCGCGCGGTGCTCGAAGATAGCCTGGGCGACCTGCTCGTGCTGCCTTACGGTTCCCGCCGAACCCTTTTCGCCTACCAATCCCGCCCCCATACCGCCATGATCGGTCGCCACGGCGGCCTCTCTCCGGAAGAAATGATTGTCCCCCTCCTCGTCTTCACGAAGTAATCATGCGGATTCTCGTGCTCGTATTCGTACCCGAATGCCTCATTACCTTGTCACCCTGATAGCCTTGCCCCGTGTCCCCGCTTAGCGGTACAATATCATCCGGAGATAGCCGGAAGAGCGTGTATCGGTCCTCTGCTTTACCCGGCTCGCGACGAAATCCATGTCTACCTCGGATGTCATCATCATCGGCGGCGGCATTACCGGCCTCAGCATCGCCCGCGAACTTGCGCACCGTGGCGTGGCCGTCACTGTGCTAGAACACGCGCACCCCGGTCGTGAAGCCTCCTGGGCCTCCGCCGGCATGCTGGCTCCGCAGGGAGAGCTGAGCGAAGGTCCATTCCTGAAGCTCTGTCTGGAGAGCAACCGCCTGTATCCCGATTTCCGCGCCGCCGTCGAGGAAGAGACCGGTATTCGCTGCTATCATCGCGAGGCGGGCACGCTGGCACTCGCCATTACTG
>JAKIYB010000006.1:16714-24508 GCA_022708765.1 Armatimonadota bacterium
CGGTATCGAAGCGCGACAATACGAGCCTGCGTTGAGCGAGCACGTGCGCGGCGGCATGTATCTGCCAAACGACAGGCACGTGGAAAATCGCCTGCTGGTGCCCGCGCTGGAGCAATCTTGCCGGCAACTGGGCGTCAACATCGTCTGCGGCGCGCACGTCATCCGCGTCCTCAGCGACGGCGCTCGCGCCACCGGTGCCGAGACGATCCTCGGTCAATACCACGCGGGCACGCTCGTCAACGCCGCCGGCTGCTGGTCCGCCACCATCGGCGTGCCGGATGAGGCGCTGCGTCCGCCGGTCTTCCCGGTACGCGGGCAGATGCTCGCCATCAGCCTGCCGACGCAGGAATTCCTCTCCCGCGTGGTCCGTTCACCGCGCAGCTACCTGGTGCCCCGGCACGATGGCCGCCTCTTCCTCGGCGCGACGATGGAAGAAGTCGGCTTTGATAAGCGCAACACCGTATGGGGCATCAACAAGCTGCTCAACGGCGCGCAGGAGCTCTTTCCCGGCCTGCGCGATTGCGCCATCCAGGAGATGTGGGCCGGCCTGCGCCCCGGCAGCAAGGACCATTATCCGGTCCTCGGCGCTACCGTGCTACCCGGCTACCTGCTCGCTACCGGCGTTTTTCGCAACGGCCTGCTCCTCGCTCCGGTCCTTGCCGCGACGATGGCCGATCTGGTAACGAGCGGACAAACACCGGAACGGATCTCCCCATTCTCCATCGAACGCTTCGCGCGCGATGAGGTTGTCGCCGGTAAAATCCCCGGAGCCTGATATGCAGATCATCATCAATGGGCAACCCGCCGACTGTTCCGACGGCGACACTATCGCCGACCTGCTGGCACGGCGGAACGTGCCGTCTACCGGCATCGCCGTGGCACGCAACGATACCGTGGTGCGCAAGGCGCTGTATGCCGAGACAAACTTGCAGGACGGCGATCGTATCGAAATCATTCACGCGGTGGCGGGAGGGTAGGTCCATGCGGAGTCGCATCGCCAAAGAGATCAAGCTGGCCTATGAACCGGTCGCCATCGTCTTTGCCGATGAGTCGCCCGAAGAGGCGTTACGCTTCCAACCAGGTCGCTGGGGCTGCGTAGTGGCGATGCTTACCGCCGCGACGAAGGGGAAGACAGCCGTCTTCGACCGCGATACCTGCGGTTGCGCCGGCGGCAAGGCCGGCCTTGGTTTTGGCGGCTATGCCGAAGGCGGGTCGCACGGCGGCATCGAATACTTCCTTTCTACCGGCAGGGGGGAAGGTTATCCACCCGGCGAGCGTTACAAACAGACGCCAGAACTGGCGAAGGAGTTCATTGAGGGATTGCCCACTCGCGATATTCCCTTCGCGTATATCGTCTTCAAGCCGCTTTCGGCGGTTGATTCGGCAGTGGAAACCCCGCGGCAGATTGTCTTTTATGCCAATCCGGATCAGTTGACAGCGCTGATCGTACTGGCGAATTTCGACCGCCCCGGCAGCGAAAACGTCATCATTCCCTTCTCATCAGGCTGCCAGAGTATTGGCATCATCCCCTACCGCGAAGCGGAACTGCACCCCTCCCACGCGGTGGTCGGCATGGTGGACGTCAGCGCTCGCTCTTACGTTGATCCGGATATCCTCTCCTTCACTGTTCCGTATGCCATGTTCGAGGAGATGGAAAGTCACGTGGATGAGAGCTTCCTGCACACCCACGCCTGGCAAAAGGTCAAAGTCCGCATCCCTGACCCGCAGGAATACGCGTCCGGAGACGCGAACGAATAGATTGCGAGGTTACGACAATGGCATCAACCTGGAATATCGGCGACCGCAGCTTCACCTCCCGCCTGCTGGTGGGTACGGCGAAGTATCCGTCGCCTGACGTGATGGAAGCGGCGATCATCGCCAGCGGCGCGGAGATCGTCACGGTGGCAATCCGCCGCGTGAACCTGCAGGATGAGTATGGCCAGCGGCTGCGTCAGTTCATCGCCGACCGCAAGCTGACTGTGCTGCCGAACACCGCCGGCTGTTACACCGTGAAAGAAGCGATCCTCTACTCGCAGCTCGCGCGCGAGGCGCTGGATACCACCCTCATCAAGCTGGAAGTGATCGGCGACGAGAAGACGCTCTTCCCTGATAACGAGGGCTTGCTGGAAGCCGCGAAGGAGCTGGTGGCCGAAGGCTTCACCGTCATGCCCTACTGCATTGACGATCCCATCGTCTGCCGCAAGCTGGAGGAGATCGGCTGCGCCGCGGTGATGCCGCTGGCGGCGCCCATCGGCTCCGGCCTTGGGATTCGCAATCCGTACAACATCCGCATCATCACCGAGCACGCGAATGTCCCCGTGCTGGTGGATGCCGGCGTGGGCACCGCCTCCGACGCCGCCTTCGCGATGGAGCTGGGCGTGGAAGCGCTGCTCATGCAGACCGCCATCGCCCAGGCACAGGACCCCGTGAAGATGGCCACCGCCATGCGCCTCGGCACCGAAGCCGGCCGCCTCGCCTATGAAGCGGGCCGCATCCCGAAGAAGCTCTACGCCACCGCAAGCAGCCCGATGACGGATCTGCTGTCCGTGGGACGATGAACCTTCGTTCCGTATTCCCTCGCACGGCCGTGGCAGACCCTGTCGCGGCCGTGTGGTATTCCCGCGAGTGAACAGACGGCGGTCCGCTCGGTCCTACAGCACCGAGCTACCGAGCGGCGCCCCGTGAACGGGGCTTGGGCGAAGAGCTTCGGCCGGAAGGATGGGTCAGCGTTTTGCCCCCGATTTATCCCCCAATCACCCCCAAATCCGTGAAGAAACGTCGCATTTTGGGGGTGATTTGGTCATGGGATGTTGAATGTCGGAAGATCGGCGTATCACCCCGCACACCGTGCGATTTTACAAAATGCGGGGTGATACATCTTTTCCCCCGAAGTCAGGGGCTGACGCGGCGGTATACGATTGTTACGGTATGGCGGTAGCGTAGCAAAGTAACACATGTTTGCCAAGTGGGCGTTTGTTATGGTTGAGATTTTTTGATCGGAATAAAGGAATGTGAGAGGAAAAGGGCGGATAGCAAGCATCCATTTGGCATGTTGTCTCCAGAATAGCCAAAATACTCAAAATAGACCTCTATTGAATGCGGATACATCCGTCACTTCGGCATACCACATCAGGTGTTATCGCGGGTCAGACCGTGGCCTTTTCCATGCGTTCCGGAGCGCTGACACCCAGCAGGGTGAGGACGTTGTGCAGGGCGATTTTTACCGCACCGGTGAGAACCAGCCTGGCATCGCGCAGCGGAGCAGGTGTGTCGGCGATGAGCACGGGGCAGTTGTCGTAGAAGAGATGGAATTCCCGCGCCAGTTCCTGGGCGTAGCGGGCGATGCGATGCGGCTCGAATAGTTCGGCGGCGGTAAGGATTTCTTCCGGCAGGTCGGTCAACCGGCGCATGAGCGAGATTTCCACCTCGTCCGTCATCGGGGAGAGATCGGTGGCAGCCGGATCGGGCATCGCGATGCCCTGGTCGCCAGCGGTGCGCAAGATGCCGGCGATACGCGCGTAGGAATGCTGCACGAAGTAGGCGGGGTTCTCCGCATCCTGCTGTGTAGCCTGATCAAGGTTCACGCGCAATTCCGCGTCGGCACCGGCGCGCAGGAACAGGAAGCGCGCCGCGTCGCGACCGACCTCATCAATGAGGTCGGAGAGCTGGACCGCTTCACCGTCGTACATCGCGCCGGCGAGGAATTCGCTGCCGCGCTGCACATGCACGGGCTGAAAGATGAGGATGTGCAGTCGTTCCGGATCATATCCAAGCGCCGCCATTGCCGCTTTGGTGCGCGCGATGTAGCCGTGATGCTCCGGCCCCCAGATATCAATGAGCGTCTGAAAACCGCGGGTAAATTTCTCGCGGTGGTAGGCCACGTCCGAAGCGAGATATGTCGGCTTGCCGTTGCTGCGCACGAGCGGACGATCCTTCTCATCGCCATAGCGGGTTGACGCGAGCCAGATGGCACCGTCCGCTTCGTAGGTTTCGCCATGCGCCGCCAGTTTGCGCACCACGTCGTCCACCGCGCGCGACTCATACAGATCATTCTCGCGGAACCAGTTATCGAAGACGACGCCCAGATCAGCCAGCACGCGGCGCTGCCAGTCAAGCATTGCCGTTTGCCCCATCTCGGTGAAGCGTTCCAGCCGTTCAGCGGGAGGCATTTTCACGTAGGCGGCGCCGTCCTGCTCATAAATTCGGCGGGCGATTTCCGTCACATAGGCGCCATGATAGCCGTCTTCGGGGAACGCGATATCTTTGCCGCAGACCTGAAGATAGCGCACGACCAGGCTTTCGCCGAAGCGCACCATCTGCGTGCTGGTGGCGGCGTCATTCACGTAAAACTCGCGGGTGACGGCATAGCCGGCTGAGCGCAACACATTGCAGAGCACGTCGCCGATTACGGCGCCCCGGCCATGCGTCGTGCCCAACGGGGCATTGGGATTCGCGCTGACATATTCCACCAACACGCGCGCGCCGTTACCCGCCGTGCCGGCGCCATAGCCGTCGCCCTGCGCGTGGATGTCACGGACGACATCATGGATCCACTGGTGGGACAGGAACAGGTTGATGAAGCCAGGCCCGGTGATTTCCAGCCGCTCCAGCAGCGTCGGCGGAAGCTGCAGAAAGTCAATGAGCGTTTGCGCCACCTGGCGCGGCGGTTGTTTTGTCTCGCTGGCCAACAGCATGCCCAGATTGCAGGTGAAGTCACCGAAGACGATATTCGATGGCCGTTCGATAGTGAACGCGGGGAGATCGGTATATGAGAGACGGTGGGCATCGCGCGCCGTCGCCGCCGCTTTCGTAAATGCGCTGGTCAGGAGTTCTCTGATCATACTATTCTTCTTCCCCGCACGTGGTGAATGTCCTGTGTGGAATTAAGGCCATTACTGTAACAGGGAAATCAACAGCCTGTCCAGAACACCAGTCAGCCACTGAAACAGGGGCCACGTCACGGCGATGCCCAGCGCCACCTGAAGCAGCCCCATGTTCCAAATACGCCGCGACGGATGCTGGCGCTCGGTGGGTGGTATCGTGAGATGACAGCGCGTCACCTCCAGGCCGGCGCGGATGCCGCTGGCGATCTCCCGCGCGGAAGGCCGTCGCGTGGTGAAATATTGCTGCAGCCATCCCCCAAGCGCGCGCCAGCCGAAGGCGATGCAGATTGCCAGCACGACAGCGACCGGCATGAGCAGCGGCAAGGTGTACCGGCCGACATCGGTGGAGAGCCAGGTCGCCAGCGCGCCGAGTCCCACAAGACTCAGCTGCATGATAGCCCACAGATTCGTGCCGCAGCGCGGATGCACCCGCGGCATACGCGCGACCGCCTCCAGGGTGAGGGGCTTGCCTGCTTCCATCGCGTGGACCGTCTGATGCTCGGCCGCGTGGTACCCGGCCAGCAACGGCGCCACGCGCATGAGCAGCAGGAAGAACAGGAACAACAGCGCGGTCACGCCCACCCACAGCCACAGCGTCATCATGGGATCGCGCGAGATGTAGAGCTCACCTTTGAGCAGGTTTAGCGCGTCTTTCGCCAGCGGCTCACGCGTGAAGTGGTACGTGACGGCAATTACACTGGCCAGCAGCGCCTGCGCCAGCCAGAAGAGCAGCGCCATCGCCATACCCGACAGCACGAGGCCGAGGTCGCCGACGCCACCGCCCACCACACCGGTAGTGAGATAGACGCCCAGAGGAGTCGCCATCCCACCCACGCGCGGCGGGTACAGCCGTCCCGCCTGCGCGGCGCTCAGGTCGGAGAGCGTGACGATGCCCAGGTAGCGTCCGTCCGGCGCGATGACCGGCAGCATCCCGGCATCGGCGCTCGCGAACACCCGCGCCGCATCGTCAAGCGTAAAGCGGGGATCGAGCGCCGGCGGCGGCGGTTCCAATGCAAACGCGGCAATTTCCGTCTCCGCGCGCCCGGGGTCGCCCGCGATGCGCTGTGCCACGCCACGCGCGGACAGGCATCCAGCCAGCGTGATTCCTTCCAACACGGGCAGCCACGCGACCTGCTGCTCGCGCAGCGCGTGCAGCGCCTCGCCCAAGGGCAGTGCCGGCGACAGCGGCGCCAATGGCTGTGTCAGGTGCGCCACGCGCAACGGTTCGTCACCCGTTGCCGGTTCCGGCGTCTGTCGTTGTCGAAACGGAAAGAGCATGGTAGTCAGGATATTCCCCTCCAGGACAACCCGCCACACGCGGCGATGCGCGGTGGGTGTCACTGCTTTTCGCGTCAGGCCAGGCAAATCCTGTCGTGTATCAGCCTGCAGCCAGAGGGATGAGTATGCTGAAGGACTCAATACCGTTCAGCGTGACGGCCCGCGGCAGCGTTACCTCGCCGGCGCCAGTCAGTATGAAACGGCACAGTGACAGCGTACCCCCGTATACCCGGAGCGTAACGGTAATGCCCTCGGCAGTTTCTTCCTGCGTGGTGGTGCCCCAGGCATCGCCGGTGGACCAGAAATTCGTCCCTGCCAACGGTGCCAGCGTCATGGTCCCCATGATACCTGAATAATGGAAGCCGGTGAGGGCGAGAATCGCCCCCCAACTGGCCATGGCGCGGGCGTAGTGGTGGCCGCATTCCGCTTCGTCGAAGGGGTTGCGCCTACGGCCGTCATAGCGGTCGCGGATAGCGGTGATAATCGCCAGGCCTTCCTCCAGCATGCCCTCGTAGATCATGCCCACGGCGGCGGTATATTCGAAGCCGGTCATCACTTCATTGAAGTAGGGAAAGGGCCATTTCGGCCGGTTGCCGCGCGGATACGTCGCCATGAGTACCGCGGTTTCGTCCGGCATGGCGTAGGAGCGCATGTTATTAAAGTGTCCGGTGAGTTTGCGAAAATTGTACCGAAAGATGCTTGCCAGCGTCGCGCGCTGGCGCGCGTCATCCGTGAGATGCCCGAGCCCACACACGTGGGCGAGGAATTGCCCGACGAGTTGATCTACCAGACAGGCGGCACCGAGCTGGAATTGCGGATCCATCAGATTTTTCGCACCCATATTCGCCTGCAGGCCGGGCGCGATGTTTTCCTGCGTCATCGGCGGCCAGATCCGCTGTTCGTAGTACTCGCCATTGAAGAGGTGGGCATCAATCCAGGCACGGCCGCGTTCATAAAGGGCGCGGCAGCGGTTGGCGACGTCCGCCTCGTCCAGGTAGCGGGCCATTTCTTCCATGCAGCGCAGCGCGCCCAGGTAGCAGAGGCCCATCTGCGGGTTGGGGCCAAAGTATTCGACATCCATGGTGTTGTGCTGGCAGCCTTCCATCACGCCGTCCTCATCGGCATCCCAGCCGCCGGGAATCCAGCAGAAGGCCAGCGCCTTTTTCGCATTGGGCCACAGCGCCCGGAGAAAGTCATCGTCGCCGCAGAGCTGCCAGTCGCGATAGAGTTTCATCAAGCAGCCCATTTGCCCATCCGCTGCCGCCACCGGCCAGGCGGTGGCGCGGGAGAGTGGCAGCGCCGTGCGGAAACACATCAGGCCGTTGTCCAGCATGGCGGGGCCGAATTCCACGGTGCGCATCTTGCGGGAGAGGTCGCCGAAGAGGAAGGCGGTGGCCTGCTCGTAGTTCCACACATGCGTGCAGGAGCCGTGGCAGCAGCCGGCACAGTCATTGCAGCCTTCCCACCCGAAGAAGAGGCCATCAGCGGTGCGGAAGCAGGTCTGGCTGCGCAGCGTGCTCAGGTTGAAGAGCGCCGCCTCCTTGACGGCGTCCGGCAGGTCGCTGCCGCAGAAGGCGCGGGTGAAGGCGACGGTTTTTGCCTCAAGCTCCGGCAACTTGACTGCCAGCGCTTC
>JAKIYB010000700.1:0-1235 GCA_022708765.1 Armatimonadota bacterium
TGCATTTGTCAAAGAGCATCAATGCCCGCATCAACAGGAAATGCAACGGCTAACCTTACCATACTACAGCGCGTATGCCCCGGCCCCCTCCCTCTTCAGAAGAGGAGGAGGGCCGGTAGACACTGGTCATCTGCTTCATTTTATTGCCATTGTCCCCCTCTCCTGAAGGGGGAGGGGGCCGGGGGGTGGGGGCCGCTTATCCTTTCACCATCTCATACGTCTTCCCAACCTCGGTGGGAATCTCCAGCACGGTGCCGGCATAGGTATCCGTGTTGCCGGCGCCTTTCACCATTACCGGTGCATCGCCCCATGGGTTGGCGACTTTGAAAATGCCGCCGGCGGGACTCTCTACCGTGACGCGGGTCACTTCGCCGGTTTTGCGTTCGGCGCTCACCAGAAAGGCGCCGTCGGTGCGCATGCCGCGGAAGGCGGCATCGCGCCAGCGCGCGGGGGCGCCGGCGAAGAGGTAATTCACGCCCCGGCGGGTATGCAGCAGCATCTCCTGAATGGCGGCGGTCGCGGCCATGCCGGCCTCGATCTGCATCACTTCCTTCGGGCGGTTCGTGAAGCCGAAATAACTGCCGGGGTAGAAAAGCGAGAAGCCGGGCACATGGGCATCGTGCAGCGTGCCATGGCCTTCATTGGTGAAGACGCGCTCCCAGATTTCCAGGTAGAGCTCGGCGGCTTCGCCCTTGCCGAGGTGGGTGTGGATCATCGAAGCCCAGGGCACGCACCAGCCGGACCAGAGGCCGGGGCCGCGATACAGCCAGCGGGCGATGCTGTGCTGGATGATATCGCGCCAGGCGGGATCGTCGGCGTCCAGCACGTCGAACGGGGTGATGCCGGCGAGGTGCGAGTGGTGGCGATGGCTCTCCTGCAGCTCCACGCCCTCCCAGATGGCGATCTGCTCGCCGCCGTCGTCCGCGATGAGACAGGCTTTCGGCAGGTGCTGCTGAATCTCCGTCCACTGCGGCTCCGGCACGAGGCCAAGGGCAGCGCAAGCCCCCTGCAGATCCTCCAGCAGGCGGTGAATGCAGGCGAGCTGGAAGCTGGCGTTACGGCCCCAGGCGGAGTGGGTGTCTTTCGTGTGATACTCCGGCGAGACGCTCACCGGCAGCGTATACGCCTCGCCATCGCGCTTCAACATGCCCTCGTAGACGCGCATGGCGCCGACCATGAAGGGGTAGGCGGTGTCGCGCAGGAAGGCTTCGTCCAGAGTGTAACGGTAGTAGCGG
>JAKIYB010000700.1:1368-1617 GCA_022708765.1 Armatimonadota bacterium
GCGGCAGCATGCGGCCGTCCTCCAGGCCCAGGAAGACGCGGGCGTTGTGGCGCAGGGTATCCGTCCAGCCGGCGATCATCTCAAAGAGCGGCTTCAGATTCTCCAATTGGTTGCCGTGATACGCCGGCCAGTAGCACATCTGCACGTTGATATTGAAGTGGTAGTCGCTGCTCCAGGGCGGCATCTGGTACTCTTCGATCCATGGCCCCTGCAGGGTGGCGGGCACGCCGGCGGGGTTCGTCAGCCCGG
>JAKIYB010000701.1:0-265 GCA_022708765.1 Armatimonadota bacterium
GAAGAAATCCTGCAGCGCGCGGTGAATGAGCGCGCTACCGATATCCACCTGCAGCCGGACGAAAATACGGTATATGTGCGGTATCGCATTGACGGGGTGATGAGCGACTGTTCCAGCTACGATCTCGCGTTGCACCCGCAGGTCATCTCACGTATTAAAATCCTGGCCAACCTGGACATCGCGCAGACGCGCCTGCCGCAGGATGGTCGCTTTGAAGCGAAATTCGGCAAGCGCATGTATGATGTGCGCGTCTCGGTGGTGCCGA
>JAKIYB010000701.1:282-1594 GCA_022708765.1 Armatimonadota bacterium
CTGCGCCTCCTGCCCAAGGGGCAGTTGGCCTTTGATTTGCGCCGTATGGGTTTCAGTGAGGCGCATGTGCGCCTGCTGGAAGAGTTGATCGGCAAACCGTACGGCATGATTCTCGCCACCGGGCCTACCGGCGCGGGGAAGACGACCACCCTCTACGCGCTGCTCTCGAAGATTGACTGCGTGGGCAAAAACGTCATCACCGTGGAAGATCCGGTGGAGTACCAATTGCCGCATGTCTCGCAGATTCAGGTGCATCCCAAGATCGGCCTGACCTTCGCCCACGGGCTGCGCTCTATCCTGCGGCAGGATCCGGATATCATCCTGGTGGGCGAAATCCGCGATAACGAAACGCTGGAAATGGCCGTGCAGTCCGCGCTCACCGGCCACCTGGTGCTCTCGACGCTGCACTGCAACGACGCCGCCGCCGCCGCCGCGCGCATGATTGACATGGGCGAAGAGCCGTTCCTCATCGCCTCTTCCGTGAGCGGTTTCATCGCCCAACGGCTGGTGCGCCGTATCTGCGTGAAATGCCGCGCGCAGGCGACGGTAAGCGAAGCCGCGCGCCGCCAGCTCGGGATAGGCGACGACACGCCGCTCTTTGTCGGCGCGGGCTGTGAAAGCTGCCGTGGCACCGGCTATCTGGGCCGTATCAGCCTTTTCGAGGTGGTGCCGAACAGCGCGCCTATCCAGGAGGCTATTGTGCGCAAAGCCGCCGCCGGCGATATCCGCGCAATTATTCGCTCGCTCAACATCCCCACGCTGCGCGATGACGGGCTGGAAAAAGTTACCGCCGGCATCACCTCGCTGGAGGAATACCTGCGGGCGGTCTATGAAACGTAGGGGGCGCGCCGCGCGCCCCCCGTTGATCTGCCGCTTGCGCGCGCTTACGGCGCGTCGTTCAACCCCGTTCGTGCATCTAATACGGTGATGTCGCCGCCGGTCAGGGTGACGTCCTGCAGGCTGACTGTCTCGTCCGTTACCGGGTTGGTAACGGTGATGTCATACTCGCCCGGCGCAAGGTCTTCCACGACGACCGGCGACGTCGCGCTGGCAATCTCCGGTCCACCATTGAGCGTAATGACCGGGTTGAACTCACCCTGTGGACTGCGCCCATACACCGCCAGCGTGGCGGTGGTATCGTCCAGCGGCTCAGTGATTCCCTCGTTCGCCTGCAGATCGAGGATGGATGCCATCGGCACCAGCAGCCCGCTGCGGTTCGCCACCACCGCGAATGGCCCGGTCACGGTATCGGCATACCCCACCGCTTCGCCGCGCAGGCGGTAATTCATACCCGCCGGCACGTTTTCAAAGA
>JAKIYB010000702.1 GCA_022708765.1 Armatimonadota bacterium
TATTTGCATGGGTATTACGACATCGGCACCCCGCCATACCAGTTACCGTCAGGAAAATGAACGCTCTGCCCATCATAATGCTTTACCATCGAGACAGAGTCACACAGCGGCATCCGTGTGATGGAACAAACTCTTTGCCAGGGAGCAAGTATGCAGGGACGATTTCGAATGGAAAGAATATTGCTGGCGCTGGGACTGCTTCTCGGAATCGGCGGCTGCGGCAGCAGTGTGGACCCCAACCCGGTGGCAGCCTTCACCACCACGACGGAATTGCGTGGCGACGGCACGCTGATGCGTTTCGATGCTTCAGCATGCGGTGACACCCAGGACGGACCCGATGCGCTGGAAGTGCGCTGGGACTGGGAAGATGACGGCATATTCGACACCCCCTTCACCGTGGAGAAGACGGCTGAGCGCCTGTATCGCGATCCCGGGCAATACACTCTGGCTCTCGAAGTGCGGGACAGCAGCGGGCGTTGCGGCATCTACCGTGCCACGGTCACCGTCACACCGCGACTCTCCCTCACGCCGAATCAGGCGACGCTGTCCATTGGAGAACGCGCAACATTCGCCGTCACCGTGCTGGGAGTGGCGGACCACCGGGTAACCTGGTCGGCCGACGGCGGCACGGTGACGGATGGCGCTTTCACCGCACCCGGCAGCGCCGGTGTTTATAAGGTGATCGCGACCAGCGTAGCTGATCCCGCTGTCGCGATCAGCGCCAGGGTAACGGTGGTATCCGGCAGTGTGAACGTGGAGGTGAACTAGGATGGTTACCATGCGACATGCGTTGTGGCTGCCGGCAATAATCCTGGCCGCCGTCTTTGCTGGGTGTAGTCCGTCGCTTTCCCCCGCGCCGTCACTGGATGGCGGAAGCGCGGCACTTACCATCCGCTGGCCGGCGCGGACGCGTCTGCTGCCGGCAACCGCCGAAAGCGTTCGCGTGGCGGTGCGAAATGAGCGAGGATTCCAGCAGAGCCGCATCCTCAACCGCCCGGCGGAAGAGAATGTGAGTACCGTGCTCTTTGAACCGGTGCCGGTAGGCGCGCTCACCATCATCGCCGCGGCGTACCCGCAGCCGGATGCGGATGGTACGGCGCAGGCAGCCGGCACCGCCGAAGTGACAATTACAGCGGACCAGCGCGCGGATATCGCCCTGACCATGGCGACCACAATTAACCGACTGATCATCAAGCCCGCTCCAGTCGCACTGCGGGTCGGCGATAGCCTGCTCCTCACTGCCACGCCGGTAGACGCGGCGGGCGCGGTGGTGCTCACGCCGCCCGGTACCATCGCCTGGACGGCGGACGGCTCGGGGGCGACGATCTCGGCCACTGGGGGCGTGCTGACCGGGATAGAACCTGGCACGGTGCAAGTGACCGCCACCGAGACGGAATCGGGTATCGGCGGCACAACAAATGTGACCGTCAGCGCCAGGATGGTCGGCAAAATCGCCTTCCTCTCCACCCGCGACGGCAACTCGGAAATTTACGTCATGAATCCAGACGGCACAAACCAGCGTCGCCTGACAAACAACCCGGCTAACGAGAATGAAATCTCATTCAGTCCGGATGGCAGCCGGATTCT
>JAKIYB010000703.1 GCA_022708765.1 Armatimonadota bacterium
TAGTCCTTGAGGAAAGACGACCAGGCGGATGTCCCGGGATTCGGGAAGAACGTCTCCTCATTGTCCTGCACATACATCGTGATGGCGATGCCGATCTGCCGCTGGTTGTTCATGCAGGAGTTCGTGCGCGCTTTCTCCCGCGCCTTCGCGAACACGGGGAAGAGGATGGCGGCAAGTATCGCGATAATAGCAATAACCACCAGCAATTCGATCAGGGTAAAGCCTCGTTTGATCATGGTTGATACCTCCGAAAGATGTGATTGTGGGCATACCCACAAGATGATAATAAGCCAGGGGTGCGCAATCGTCAATAGGTTAGTATTACCGTCGGGAAAATTGTGCCAGCGCTACCATGTACCGGACTCGACATGGTGCTCTGTCTCCACCCGGATCGCGATCCGGGTGAGACGCAGTGCGTCCCGGCCGCGGAACAACGGCCGGGACGCCAGACGTAAAGCAGGTATGGCGATTACTGCCAGCCGGTTATTTTCAGATTCCGCATGGTCGCGATGCACGCGGGATATCCGGCGACACCAAAGTTATACACGCCGATATAGCGGTTGGTTTCGCTGCCCAGGTCCTCGGTATTCAGCTTGCTGGACAGGGTACCGAGCTTGGCGTAGCTGGGCGGATAATAGACGGTGGTGATGACGTTCTCGCCCATCACGACCACTTCAAAGCGCGTAAATTTTGTCTGGTCCCAATGGTACGGTTGGTGGCCGACGATCCCGGGACCAAGGGGGGCGGGATAGTACCAGTGGAAGGTGCCGGATGCTCCCTGATACGTCTTATTGGTGCTCTGGCCGATGACCTTCTGCGGACAGTTTATGGCAAGGTGACCGATGAAGAAGCCCACGGTATCGTTATTGCCGGTGTCGGGAACGTGGAACCCGACGGAAGTGACGGATCCGGGACCGCAGCCACCCGCGCCGTTGAGTTCGAAGGACAGGATAAACATGGGACTGGGGTGGTCGGCGTCCGCATAGGTGCCGACGGGCATCTGGATCGTGGCGGCGGCGCGAACCCAGCCGGCGGCGAAGGTGGTCGTCACGTCCGCCGGACGGTCCAGCAGCGTCTGCGCGCCGTCGAAGAGGTTATACCCCTTCTTCATCAACTCCGCGGCCAGGCAGGAGTTCGCCGGCACGGTGATGCTCTCATAAGCGACATGGCCGTCCGCGCAGGTGAGCACCATGCCTTTGTTATGGCGTTGGTCGAAGTCGTTGTTCAAGTCGTTGATCGAGGCGTTGAGGTTGGTGTCGTCCTTCATCACCACCCGGTCGGCGGTGAGAATGGCGGCCGATGGCGTCTGAACATCACCGAGCGCGGTGCCGTAGAGCAGCGCGTTGAAGCCGTATTCCGGCTTGTTATTGGTGCCCTTGCCGGTCTTCGTTGGGCAGTCGTAGATGCTCGGTTCGTTGTAGTCCTTGAGGAAAGACGACCAGGCGGATGTCCCGGGATTCGGGAAGAACGTCTCCTCGTTGTCCTGCACATACAT
>JAKIYB010000704.1 GCA_022708765.1 Armatimonadota bacterium
GCGGATTGCTGGCAGGCGTCGTGCTCTTTGTGATGACGCGCTCACTCGCCCGGGTCAGTGGCGTGGTGCTGCCGTTCGTCGTCAGCTTGTGGGCGGCCAGCCTTATTGGCGCGCTTGGCACGGCCATCGTTCGCGAACGGCGTGAAGAGTTGAGTGCACTGGCGCACACCGCTATTGTGGTCGCCGCGCTGCTTTGCACGATGGCGCTGTATCTGTGGCTGGCACATTTCGGTCTGCCGCGTTGATGGCGGCAAATAACGCGCGCAACTTCTCCGGATCTTTCCGACCGGGCGTGCATTCCACTCCACTGCTCACATCCAACGCATAGGGGTTCGCCGTCGCGATGGCGTCTGCGACATTCTCCGGTGTCAGCCCACCGGCGAGAATAATCGGCACCCCGCATGATCGCGCAGCTCGTGCCAGACGCCAATCGAACGTCACGCCGGTGCCGCCGCGCTGCCCCGCCACCCGGGTATCAAGCAAGATAGCCCGCGCCTCGCGATACGCCTCCACCGCCTGGATATCGGCCTCCCCGCCAATCGCCAGGCTCTTTATCGCCGGGTAACCAAGCTCGCTAAGGTAAGCGGGCGGCTCATCGCCATGCAACTGCGCGATGCGGCAGCCAGTCTCCGCCAGCAGCGCTCGCACCACCACAACCGGTTCATTGACCACTACCGCCACCGGCGTAACGAAAGGCGGTAGTCCGGCGATGATGACGCGTGCCGCCTCCTCCGTCACCGCGCGCGGGCTGGGTGGGTAGAAGATAAAGCCGAGGGCATCCGCGCCCAGCGCGACCGCTAGCCGGGCATCGTCGGCATGGGTGATGCCGCAAATTTTAACGCGGGTGCGTCCGCCCGGTTCGTTTGCCGAGTCAGTGAACAAATCGTGGATTATCCTGTCGGGTGGATTGATACAGTCATAGTAGCACGATTCACGCGTCACCGTAAACGCGGCCAACATCGCCGCCCTATCCACATACGAGTGATGCGGAGGAGATGTCATGACTCGCAACGTCATATCAGTATTGCTCGTCAGTGTCGTGGTTCTGGCCGGATGGCTTGCGCCCGGTCGGGCGCAGAGCACGCTGAAAATCACCATCACGGGCATCACGCCGACGACCATTAATCCGAACGAAGACGAAAGCGTTCGCATCACCTTTCGAACGCCAACCGACCTGAAACCGGCCTCGATCACCGTAGTAAATGCCGCCGGAACGGTGGTCCGGACCATCGGCAGCAATCTCACGCTCAAATACGGTTCGCATTCGACGGACTGGGACGGGCGTGCCTCCACCGGCGCCATCGTGCCCAATGGTCTCTATACGGTGGTCATCAGCGGTACCGCGAAACGTCAGCCCGTGCAGGCCGGCCTTGCGCCTGTCACCGTTCAAACAGCCTCTACGATGTATGCGTTGAGTGTTACCAATGTGACCAGAACAGTGCTTGATCTCGCGCAAAACCAGAGCACCGTG
>JAKIYB010000705.1 GCA_022708765.1 Armatimonadota bacterium
GCACGACGCCGGGTTCAGGGTCACGGTGGCCCCGAACGCCCTTGCCAGCTTTAGCCTCGGCTCCGAGGCGTCCACGGCAATCAAGTCCCGGACATAGCCGCCGGCCAGGTCCGCGACAGCCGCCAGCCCCATGAAGCCGCAGCCGACCACCGCCACCGTGTCGCCGTAGTCGGCGGCGATGGCGCGCACCGTGGTAGTCACGCACTTGATGGGCTCCACCAGCCCGCCGTAGGGAACCAGCGCTTCGGGAATGGGGAAGAGCCAGTCCGTCGCGCCCACCGCATACGCGGCGAAACCCATGTCCAGGTTGCCCACCACCCACTCGCCCACGCGCAGCCCGCCGGCGCCGTGTCCCAGCGCCGCCACCTGCCCCACCGCTTCATGCCCGAAGGCGGTCGCCGTTTCGCGCCCGTTGACGAACTCGCCGATATCCCCCCGGCAGATGCCGCAGGCGCGCACGCGCACCAGCGCCTCCCCCGCCCGGGGTTCGATCTCGCGCTCGCGCAGGCCGATGGCGCGGGGCTGGGTTTCAAGCACGGCGTAGGTGGCATGCATATGAATGACTCCTTACTCTTGCTGAAAGGCGCGTGCAACGCGGGGATGACATAGGATGGCGATCACCACGCCGGAGATAACCCACCAGAGACTGGCATTGCTCAACATGGACGGCAGAACCGAAGGGTCAAAATGCATGTGAGACCACTGGATTGTCCCCAGGATCACCGTCATGACCATACCAACGAGCAATCCGATGATGGTCGCCTTCCGTGCCCACCGCCGCAGCGTCAGCAGCGCAACCGCAAAGCCCATAAGCACCAGCCAGAACACCCCGCGAAAGGTGATGGAAACGATGGCAATTGGTGCAATATAAGGATCTGATGTATACATACTGATGGTATATTGGCCGTAAGTCATAAACAACGTAATAGCATTCCCCACGTGCAGCAAGCCCGCGAGCAGCAGGATGATGTCGGCAATGATCACGCCAGCCGGCAGTCGCCGTTTCGGATACACCTCGTCTGCCGCCGGCGGCGTGGGCGGCACCAGCGGTGCCTGGTATTCCGGGTTGCGGGGTGATTCGGTGTCCATGCGTGCTCCTTCACCTGTCACTTACGCCTCTTCGCGCACTTTGATTAGGTGCGCGATGTCTTTCCGCAAAACGTCGCCATCACGAATACGCAAACATACTCGATTAGCCGGTTATTTCCTTCAACATGGCGAGGGATGTCCCGGTCAACCGGCCGACTGTCAACGCGCCCAGGTACATCGCCACCGTCACCGCCTCCCCAACCCGATGGCGCGGGGCTGGGTTTCAAGCACGGCGTAGGTTGAGTGCATACCATCCTCCTTCGGCGCTCACGGCCGCCGCCCATGCGAACGCAGGTAGGCGGATGCCTCGTCGCGGAACAGCACGAGGGTGATGAAGAGATAGAAGACGCTGGAGGTGCGGGCGATTTCCGCCAGTGTGG
>JAKIYB010000706.1 GCA_022708765.1 Armatimonadota bacterium
CCCCCCGTTTTCCGAAAATGCACAAAAACAGGGGGTAATGACGGGGGGTAACGGGGGGTAATGTGGCGAAAGAGGGAGCGAAAGACCGTAATCATGAGGAGCCAAGTCATGTCCGCCTCCATAGCCCGTGTAGGCGCCGCCTTCCGGCACGTCGCGCCCGACCGCACTCCGCTCTTCGAGATATTTTGCGCCTACCACCCCATCTACTGGGGCATCTGCGGGCGCACCATCGGCACCGATGAAGCGCTGTGCTGGGACGCTATGGCCGACGGCGTGGCCTGGGAGGAGTTGCTGGAGGCGCACGCGCAGGCGGCCTTCCAGGTGAATAAGTTCTTCGGTGTAGATATGGTGCGCCTCATCGGCGCCCCGCCGCGTCACTATGTCCGCCCGGTAAAAACCGGCCCCAAACGCTGGACGCGCGGCGGCAAGGACTACATCTTCAACGAGCGCACGAAATTGGTGGAACTGGAGCACCCGAGCGAAGCGGACAGCTACGCCAACCGCTTCACCGAGGACGAGTATATCGCCATGATCGAAGGGTGGGACGGGCAGATTCCCACTACATTCGAGCCAGATCCCGTCTACCGGCGCGTCCGTGAACTGGCGGAAGCCGAGGGTATCGAGTGGGTCTACATGGGCGAAATCGGCTGCGGAACCGGCGTCGCGTTTTACCCGCCATTTATGCTGATGTGGATGCTGTCCGAGCCGGAATTGTACGAGCGCTGGCTGCACATCCAGACCGCCACCGGCTTCCCGCGCACGAAAGCGCTGGTGGAACAAGGGCACTCCGTCATTGCCATGGGCGGCGATGTGAGCACCGACAAAGGGCCATTCATCTCGCCGGCGCTGTATCACGAATACATCCTGCCGACCATTCAGGCACATGTCAAAGTCATTCACGACGCGGGCGCGCGCGCCATCTATACGTCCGACGGCAACCACTGGGATATCAAGGAAGATTTCTTTTTCAACTCCGGCATTGACGGCTACAAAGAGGTGGACCGCGCCGCCGGCATGACGATGGAACGCCTCATCGCCGAGGGCATCAAAGACCGCGTCTGCCTCATTGGCAACCTGGACGCGCGTTTCACCCTCTGCCTTGGCACGCCGGAACAGGTGCGTGAGGAAGTCATAAGCACCCTCAGCCAGGGACAACAAACCCCCGGCGGCCACATCCTCCACGCCAGCCACAGCGTGCATGAGGACGTGAAAGTAGAGAACTATTACGCGGTGGTGGAAGCCTACCGCGACTTTTTCGGGATGGAACCGCTGGCCCTGTAATGCTCAGTAAAGCGGTGACCGACTGCGAAATACCCTTGGAGCTGATCGCTGGATAGTTTTGATAAGATCAGGGTGTAGCAATTTGACTGTTTTATGCCTGCGCGGTAATTCGTTGTCTGTCACCGATTTACCCTGTAATAGAAAGGAAAAACCAATATGCCCCTGGT
>JAKIYB010000707.1 GCA_022708765.1 Armatimonadota bacterium
GAGATGGGCAGCCCCACGCTCTATCGCCTGGATAACGGTACCTGGGATGGGCACATTCGCCCGCTCAGCTATGCCATCGCCCCCGGCTCCTACGTGACGGACGTCGCCCGCGCGGTGCCGACGAATGACAACCCCGCAAACGAGCGCGTCCTGGGCATCACCCCCTACGCGGAGATGAAGACGAAGGACGATTTCGAGAAAGGCGATGCCATCGAGCAGGCCATCGGCCCCGACCCCTTCAAGCCCAATCCCTTCCGCATGTGGGTATGGGATAACGTGCCGGGCGTCTTCCCCTCGCCGATACTCGACCTGGCGAACTTTGGCGCCGACCCGCGCTACGCGGCGATGGCGGTGCGCGGCGGCCCGATCAACGCCGATGCGATCCAGAACACCTATCGCCAGCTTCCCGCCTGGGAACACGGCATCACGCTGGAAGCCGCCGCCGGCAAAGGCATCAACTTCGCCGCCGACTTCACCGATGCCGCGCTCTACTTCAAGCAGCCGTACCATAACCAGGCCATCAAATGGCGCTACGGCAAGACCGAGCCCGGCAAGCCGGATAAGGAGGCCACCCTCACCGTCTCCAACGAGACCGGCGACCTGACCTTCAGCGGTGGCGACGTCTTCATCAGTGGCACCATTCACGCCGCCGGCTTCTCCGCCGACGTGGCGGCGGCGAAAGCCCCCTTCGGCAAGAACGTGCCCGTCGAGAAAGGCGCGAAGAGCCTGACCGTCACCTTCGCGGCGCCGCAGCCCGACGCCAACTACGCCGTCTTCATCGAACAGAGCTGGTTCGGCGATCGAGCGATCACCAATAAAACGGTCACCGGCTTCACCGTGAAATTTGAAAAAGGCGCGCCGAAGGACGCGACGCTGGACTGGATGATTATCCGATAACAACAGCCTGCGATCAGCACGCACAGGGGCTCCCGCCATTCAGCGGGAGCCCCTGTTATTTCCGCTCTATTGACGCCCGGATAACCTCTCTTTACAATAGATCATCCGTTCATGCGCATGCATATCAGAAAGGAGCCTTGTATGCGATGTTTTCCATCTCTCCTCCTCCCGGCGCTGGTGGTGCTGGCGTATGCCTGCTCCCTGGCCGCTGAACCGGGCCTGTATAACCTGGCCGATTTCGGCCCCACGGCTACTCCGGCGCAAGCCAAAGCCGCATACGACGCCGCCCTCGCGCGGCTCGGGAAAATCGGCGGCTTACTGGTCATCCCGGCGGATGTCGCCAAACAGCTTGCGATTGAGAATACCGCGCAGATTGCGCCACGCACGCCCGCTCCGCTTGAGGAAACGAAGAGTTGGCTGGGAGATGGTCCCGGCATCACGATTATCGAGGTCAACGAGAACCAGACTATCATCAAGGTGCCGCCAATCACCGGCTTGAAAATCGAGCGCACGCTGCGCATGCCAATGAATGAGAGCCTGCCG
>JAKIYB010000708.1 GCA_022708765.1 Armatimonadota bacterium
CCGTGATACCGCCGATCCTCGTCAAGCAGACCGATGATTTCATAGCGACGGGCATGTTCTTTTTCCAGGGCAACGAGCACTTCCACAGCGCTCTTTCCGCTCACCAGGATCACGGCACGCTTCTGCGGGGTAGGGGGAAGATCCACCGACATGCCAGCGACGCGGCTAGCGGTCAAACGCAGCAGAAGGCGCAATCCACCGACCAGGCCAGTGGTAAGCATGAAGACGAGGACAAAGGTGGCAACAGGCATCACGCCGCGATCGAAATGCCATTGCCAGAATACGCTGGCGGCAGTGGCAATGCCCGTGGCGGCGACGACCGCCCACACCATCTCCACCCCGGCATATTCCCAGTGGGCATGATACAGTCGGAAGGCGTAGTAGGCGAGAATGAAGGAAAAGAGCGTGAGCGGCAGGCTGACGAGGTGATCGGTCAGCAGGCGCGCTTCCAGGCGTTCCGCGTGTAAAATACCCGCCAGCGCCAGCGCGGCCAGCACGATCAGCAAGTCCATGCCGATGAGCATGCCCATCGTTAGCGCGTTTCGCATACGTTCCGTCGTCTCCGGTCGCTCCATGCTTCCTCCAGATCAGTCCTTCACGCGCGTTCCGCGCCACCCGACCAGCGCACGGCGGCCACATCCTCCGAGCGATTATGCACCAAGCCGAGTATGGGCGCGCCCACCTGTTCCAACACGCGCAATGCCATCTGCAGATCGGGATAGCGCGTGCGCGCCGACGACACCACCACCAGCACGCCTTCCGTGTGCGCCGCCAGCAGCGCGCCGTCACTGAGATTCACCAGGGGCGTGCTATCCAACAGCACACAGTCATAGATATCGCGCAGGCGGTCGAGCAGCGCCGGCAGTTCCGGCGACGCGAGCATTTCTGGCGGGTACGCGGGGATCGGTCCGGCTGCCATGATATCGAGCTGGGGAATGATCGTGGGCTGAATCGCCGTCTCCCCCGGCGTTTCTCCGGCCAGTACCGTACTCAGGCCGATTTCGTTCGGCAACTCATAAATCTGATGGATGGACGGGTGGCGAAGGTCGCAGTCTATGAGCAGCACGCGCTTGCCGCTGATGGCGATGCTGGCGGCAAGATTGGCGGCGGTGGTTGATTTACCCTCACCGGGGCGCGGGCTGGTAATCATGATGGTGCGGGGCAACGGATCCGGCATGGCGAGGAGGACGTTGCCGCGCAGGATGCGAAAGCTCTCCAGCAGCGCTGGCGGGCAGCCCGGCTCGGTAATGAGGCCGTGGAAACCATTGCGTACTCGCGGCAAGGTGGCCAGGATGCGCCGCCCGGCCTGCGTCTCCAGGGTTTCGCCGGAATGGATGCGCTCATCGAGCTGATCACGCAGGATCGCCATGCCCAACGACGCCATCGAGGCAATCACGACAAGGAGGGCGATGCTGGCGGGAATATTCGG
>JAKIYB010000709.1 GCA_022708765.1 Armatimonadota bacterium
CCGCAGTGCGTCTTCAGGTAGCACCAGGCGATGATCTCGCGCATGAATTCCAGCAGGCCGAATTCCAGGTAACTGGCGACCTGCAGGTCCACCGCCTCGCCGCCGGCATTGCGCAGTGTCACCTGCCAAAGCATCACATCGTCATCCGGCGGGATGGTATAGAGCACATCGGCCCGCACACCAGCTTTCTCCCCGGCGAAACTGGTGATGCCCGGTTCGTGACGACAGGCGAACGTATCCAGCGGGGTGCAGGTCGGGGCGAAGTGCGGGTTCCACAGCGTGTCGTGGGTGCGGTCCTTGATGTAGACATAGAAGCCAGGACGGTCCTGCGGCGCGGGGATATAGTGATAGCGCGTGATGCGGTGCATCAGTGCTTCCTGGTACCAGAGCAACCCGCCCGCGTTCTGGCTGATGAATGCCGAGAGCCGCCGATTCGTAAGATAGTTAATCCACGGACGCGGCGTGGCCGGGTTGGTGATGACATAGGCGCGCGCCGGATCGTCAAAATGACCGTAGCTGGTAGACGGTGCGTGTGGTGAAGTCGTCATGGGCGTTCCTCGATCAGAAAAGTGGGTCATCCCACGCTGGCAGGACGGCAAGCCGATTGTATCCTCCCCGTCCGCCCGGCGTCAATGATGCAGGCGTCGAGTGATGTCGTGTTTACTCACTGGTATCGCCACATGAGGCGGGAACAACTGAACAATGAGAGGAGGATGCGATGCAATACGATGCATTTGTCGGGCAGGTGCAACATCGGGCGCGTCTGGCATCATCCGGTGAAGCGGTGCGCGCCATCCACGCCGTGTTACAGACGCTGGGCGAGCGCCTCTTCGGCGATGAAGCGGAAGATCTAGCCGCGCAGTTGCCGCCGGAAATCGGCAACTACCTGCAAGAGGTTGAAGACCAGGCGCCGTTCGGTCTCAATGAATTCTTCGAACGCGTTGCCGCACGTGAACACGCTGATTATCCCGATGCCGTCTTCCATGCGCGCGCGGTCATCGCCGTGCTGAAGCAGGCAGTGAGTCCCGGTGAAATCATTGACGTGCGCGCGCAATTGCCGTCGGAATTCGGCCCGCTTTTCGACTCCGGCGCGGAAGGGCAGATGCCGTCCAGCGACTGATAACATCTTCATCGAGCCGGGAGAATAGCATGATATCTTCCGGCTCGCGCCGGCAGGAAACCACCTGTCAACCGCGAAATAGCATGATACCCGCGAGAAGGAGAGTGCTTGTGGCGGTTGATACCGTGTTGCATAAGGTCACTACCGGCCTGATTTATCGGAATCCCAAGCCCCATGTGAAGAGCGTCCATGCCTACTTCCCATCCGTGGTCTGCCTGGACAACGGGGAGATGCTGGCGTCACTGGTGCTTGGCGAGGCGTTTGAAGCGGTGAATTGTCGCACGCACGTTGCCCGTTCCACCGATGGCG
>JAKIYB010000070.1:0-2032 GCA_022708765.1 Armatimonadota bacterium
GGTATCCACGGCGCGCACATCCCCGATCAAAGAGGCCAGCGCGGCGGCGAGGCCGGCCGCCTCGCCGGTGACGAGGGCGACAGGCATCACCCGCGTGCTGCCCTGCACGGCGCGGTCGGTGGAGATGCAGCGCCCGGCCACGAGCACGTTGACGAGGTTGCGGGGAACCAGGCTGCGGTAAGGAATGCCGTGCGACTCGCCGTGGCCAAACCGCTCATAGCGCGCCATCGCGTGTACCTCGCCGCGCAACGCGCCGGCAATCTCGTGTTGCGCGGTGTGGATGTCTACGGGATAGCTGTTGCGCGCGATTTCATCATCGAATCCGCGGCGGGCGAGATAATCTTCGATAGTCAGCACGTAATCGCCCTGGATGCGCCGGGTTTCGCGTATGCCCAGCAGGGCGCCGGTCGCGGCGAGATATGCGTTGCCGAAAGCGGCGGGATAATATTCGGCCAGCGCGTCGCGGAACTGCCGCGCCACCTTGCGCCCCTCGGTCAGCGCTCGCGACAGGCTCGCGGCGTCCGTGTTATCCACGCCCCACAGGTGGCCGGTGTTGAAACCTACAGTAGCCGGACCGATGAGGTTGTTGCAGAGATGCATGTCAGCCAGCAATGGGTATTTGTCGGTATCGGCGTGCGCGTGTAAAAAGTCTTTATTCGGGCGCGAGCCATGTGTATACGCATAGCTGTCTACGTTGCTCAACATGAAGCAGTGAGTTGCGGGCTGCAGTGCGCCGTCGGCATCGCCTTTCTCGAAGGGCGCACCCGCCCAGGCGGCGAGGTCGCCGTCGCCGGTACAGTCTACATAGACGCGCCCGCTGACGGCGGTGAGGCCGTCCTTGCTTGCCAGCACCAGCGCGCGCACGATGCCGTCTTCCATGTCCACCGCCGCCACCTGAGTGTGAAAGCGCACGGTGACGCCCACCTCCGCCACCATGTCGTCATAGACGCGCTTCAAGTGTTCCGGATTGATGGCGACCCAGTCCATTTTCGCGGCAGGCTCGTGCGGTACCCCGGCTTTGCTTTCGGTGAAGACGCGCTCCGCCAGCCCGCGGTAAATCATCTGCTCGTGATCGGAGAAGGGGCACCATGCCGGCACCAGTCCCAGCGTGCCCATGCCCCCCAGCGCGCTCATCGCTTCCATCAGCAGCACCCGCGCGCCCTCCCGCGCCGCGGCAACCGCCGCCATACAACCCGCCGGCCCGCCCCCAGCGACGATGACGTCCCAGCCATCATCCAGCGGCAGCGACTGCGCGGGCAGTTGAAAGGTGCGCATGGGCGAATCCTCCATTCGCGAGCATAAATTGCTCGACAGCGTTGTTCTTGACGAAATTTCTGTGTTTTCGTCCGCGTTCCCTGCGATTTGCCAGCGACTTTGCCGACAGGTATTCACGCAATCCAATTTGAGCTCGTGGGTCATTCGTCATGGAAAGCCGTATTGCGCCCTTCGGGCGCGCCCTCCCCGACTGCTCCGGGGCAGGCACCCCCTACCCCCCTCTCGCCCAATATATGCCTGTATTTTTAACCTTACTCACCGCAGTGTGTTTCGGTGTAAATATGCCATTTGCCAAGTTCCTGTTGGGAAATATCGTTCCGATCTCATTGGCACCTTTGCTCTATCTCGGGTATGGCAAGGGCCTTGCGTTCTACCGTGGGCTCTCACGAGTCTGTCGGCGCGCCGCGCGACAGAAAGCCCCATTGGCTCGCTGTGACGTTCCCTGGTTGTTGGAGAGAGCAAAACGGCTTTTTACTTCCCAATAATCCGGCTCGACCGGTTCCTGTTATCCGCAGCCGGAGGAAGTGGGTGATACGCGACGAAGGAAATACCTATGGATCATGCGCCTAAATTCCGCATCATTTACCATGAAGTCGGCCATGCGCTGCAATACACGGATTTTCCGGTGACGCCGGAGAACATACTCCGAAAGGCCGTGTTGCCGCTGGCGCGCACGCAGGTAGACTGCCTCTCCTGGTTGGGCCATACGTATCTGGGCGGGCCGTATGACATGCCGCGGATGTGGCGTGACTATCTT
>JAKIYB010000070.1:2057-12875 GCA_022708765.1 Armatimonadota bacterium
ATACGAGTATATCGATACGCAAGGTCGGCCTATGGGCCTGTTTATGGAGAAGATCCGGCCGGCCGACAACCTGTATCATGACGAGGGGCAACGCCGGCGGTACGGTACGGTGCACGGGCTCTGGAAGCAGGATATTGATGTCGTCGACCTGGTTGCCGCGACTGCGCGCCAGCGCAGCATGGCTTTTTATCTGGCCTTCCGCCTCAACGACTTCCACCACGGGGCCTGGGAAGAGCACCCACGATGGTGGCTGGAGCACACGGACTGTACCATCAGCAGGGGAGAGGGTATCGAGGTGGGCAACCATGCCACGCGCTGGTTGGCGACGCTGGACTTCACCCATCCGGAAGTGCATGAGCACATGATGGCGCCAATACTGGCTGGCGCGGCCTGCTATGACCTTGACGGTGTGGAGATCGATTTCACTCGCTGTCCCCCCTACTTTCCGCCCGGGCGGGAGCGCCCGGAGCTGCTGACGGACTTCTTGCGCGAGCTGCGCGCACGCCTGGCGCCGGCTTTCGCCGCCAAAGGGCGTCCCGTGCGCATTATGGCGCATGTGCCCCATCCCGGCGCCTGCGCGGGGTACGGGCTGGACTGGGCTGCCTGGATAAAGGAAGGCCTGGTCGACCATCTTGCCAGCGGCGGGTATCAATACAACGGCTTCCATAATGACCTGCGTCCCCTGGTGGCGCAGGCTCAGGATACGTTGACCCACGTCTATGTGGCATTTGATGCCATTAACTTCGATTATAATCACACCGCCCGTTATGGGCGCATCGAGTATCTCCGCGCAGCGTGCCTCAACTACTACCATCAGGGCGTTGATGGCGTCATGCTGTACAATGATTCCGGCCACTGGCTGAAGGTCTATCCCGGCCCGGTGGCGACCGCCTATCCCCATCTGCTGGAAATCGGCGACCCCGCGTGCATCGAGCGAAGGGATAAAATATATGCCCGGGGTTGGGGGCTGGTGGAGGAATGGCACCGTGTCTGGTCTTCGGATAGCGAAATCCCGTCACCGGGCGTCGAGTGTGCCTTTCAGGTCAGTGACGCGCTGCAAGACTCCGCCGACTGCGGCGACCTGGAGGCGGTGCGTCTCACCATGGCGTTCCAGCTGCGTACGCCGTGGATCAATGAGTTGAATGCCTGGCACGCCATCTGGAGCCGGCTTGATCGCATGGAGTACCGACTTAACGGGCATCTCCTCACCCCGCGACCAATCGCCACCGACGCCGTGGTGACCGACGCCGCCACCTCGGAAGACACCTGCCGAAATTGGACACGCTACGTCACCGTGGACCTGTCCGACGGTCCCCTCCCATGCTGCGGCGTAAACCGGCTTACCGTTCGCCTGGTGGAACCTGATCCCCAACTCACCGGCCCCCGGGAACTCTGGCTCGGTCCGGTGGAGGTGGAAGTGCGGTACAGGAAGCCGTGGGTGGGGTGATGGAGCGCTGTGGATGGGAGCAGCTACATTGGGGAGCACCAGGCGGTTATCAGTCAGGAGGTGTGGGACCAGGTCCACGCCATTTTGAGCGAGAACTGCCGCGAACGCGCCAATCGCCAGCGGGCGAAAGTGCCGGGCTTGCTGAAGGGGGTGATCCGCTGTGGGCACTGCGGAACGGCCATGGGCATCACCTACACGAAAAAGAAGGGCGCCACCACCCATTATCGCTACTACCTCTGCACCCATGCCGCCAAGGCAGGCTATGAGGCCTGCCCGGTGCGGACGGTGCCTGCCGGCGAGATCGAAGCCTCGGTGGTTGCGCTGCTCCGGTGCAACCTGATAACCCCAGAAGTCGCCGCGCGGACATATCGCGAGGCGCGCGGGTTGGCGCCGGATGCGGCGGACGAGCAGGATATCATCTTGCACCTGCGGCAATTCAACGACCTGTGGGATGAGCTCTTCCCGGCGGAACAGGCGCGGATTGTCAAGTTGCTCATCAACCAGGTGACGGTCTACAGCGACCAGGTCGATATCGCCCTGCGGGCCGATGGCCTATATGCGTTACTGGATGAATGGCGTGGTGCACACGAGGAGGCTCACCATGACGCTGCATGTTGACCAGATGAGTATCTCCCGCGAAGACGGGCAGATCATTGTACATATCCCGATGACGCTGAAGGTGCGGGGAGGGCGGAAGGAGATTATCCTGCCGGATGCCCTCGTACCTGATGAGACATCGGCAAGCAAGCCTGCGGTCCAGATGCCGCTCGTTATCGCCGTCGCTCGCGCCTTCCGGTGGAAGGCATTCCTAGAGAATGGTAGATTCTCTTCTATCGGTGAATTGGCACAAGCCGTAAAGGTGGACCAGTCGTATGTAAGCCGGATATTGCGCTTGACGCTGCTGGCACCGGATATTGTCCAAGCGATACTGCAGGGACAGGAGCCATCTGGATTGTCGTTGGAGAAACTGAAAAGCTTCCCGCAGGAATGGGGGGAACAGCGTAGTCAACTACTGGTACGGCGCGATGCTCATGGAAATGTAGCTCCATTTACGTTATCGGCATAGCAAGCAGAGAAAGACAATGCAAGTACAAATCGACTCTCTCTCAGATGTCGCCTTCACGAATAGTTCATACCTTTGCAACAGGCATGTAACAGGTCTTGTGGTATGATAGCGTAGATTTTACTCGGGAGACTTCCTGTCATGTCAACGCGCAGAACGTCCTGGCTTTTGTTTACGAAAGCCTATCTAATGGCGGGCATCCTACTTCTTCTGTCACTCCCGCAGGAATCTACCGCGAATGGATCGACCACAGCGCAGGAGCCGCAATGGAAGGTAACCTCGGTCAGCGCGGCGCCTGACGGCCGACGGGCGGCCGTCCATTTCACTGACAACACGCCATCAGAGTATGAACGCAACCTGTATACCCGCCATGCGGTAGCCATCTTCGACCTCGATAGCGGAAAGCGACTGTCACCGACCTCTCCGGCGAACTCGAGATATTTGCCACCCGGCCCCGTCGCCTGGTCGCATGATGGGGCCTGTTTCGCTTACATCGGAAGGGATCATATCGCAGACAGTGATGAGCTTTTCGTTATCGGTCGCGATGGCATTCGCCGCCCTGTGCCCAATACCAGGGATGTCAGGGATTTCCTCTGGTCTCCCGAAACGGCAGATACGATCCTGTATGTCAGATATGAGGAGCATGTCGATACCGTCTCTGCGTATCATGTGCCAAGTGGGCAAACAAAAAGGATGCTCTGGGGCGGGGATTATCTGCAACTGTTTACCGTACGCAACAAGGCCTGCGTGAGCGACAGACGCGGCGCAACGATACTGGCAGTGACCTCGAAAAAGCGCATCCTTACAATTCCATATTCTGGTTTCTATGCAAAGACTGACGGCGCATTCTTCCTCGAAATGTCTCCTGATGGTAAATACGTCGCCATGTGCCTGGGAGCAAGTGGATGGACTTGCGCGTTTATCTTCCATGCCAGTGATGCCGGTTCAATATTCCGGAAAGAGCATCTGGCAATATACTGGCAGGAGGATCACAGCTTTTTACGCCTATCTTGGCCATTGAGCTTACCTCCATATCCCATACCTGTGCGTGAGAGTTTTTCACGGGAAGTCCAGGAAGCACTCGATATACAGCGCAGCAGAGAAATCGTAAACGGTTATATCTTTGCCGATGGCGACGCCATCCATAAACAAACGGGGAGTCGAGGCGGCATGTTGACCTGCTTTGCGAACTGGCAGTGCGTTGAGTGGTGGTCCACGCGTGACAAATTTCTGCTTGTCACCGATCATGGTTTATATGCTTCCAGTCTCGATGGGAGCAATCTCTACGATGCAGACTCTAAAGACTTGTTGCCTCCCCTCATCCCTCACCCGCTGCCGGAGTCGGCGCTTTTTCCTAATTAAACAGATTTTCTAATAACATAGCGGTCTGGCGCGCCATATCATTCAGGCAGATTGATGCTCTGTTGCTCGTCGATATTCGTTATGGTAGCCGTACCCCCCGCAACCTTTGGACGGGGTCTACAGGGTCGTCCAGAGCTTTTACCACCAACCTCTGGACGGGGTGAGGGGTAGTCCAGAGGTCGCAGAGAATCAGAGAGAGAATCGGACCATTTGGGGCGATTTTTGGGCTTTTGGGTGAGAACCTCGTCCAGAGGTTTGGCGGTCGGAAGGTGTTCAAACAGCCCGATTTGAGCGTAGAGATCAGCGTGTTCGCTCACGTCCGCCCTAAGCTGAGAAACCGCCCGGAGGCGGTTTGTTCAGGTAGATATGGTGGAGGAATTGATACTCACTTCGAACTTTTAAATATCCCCTAATGTCCCATCTCCACTGTCGCCACACACCGACCGGTCACTTGCTCGCATTGCAGGCATTAGTATGGATATCAGCCAAGAGTACGCCTATACACCATGAAGCGCGTGCTCTGAAGAATCTCTGCAGCAACTTGACTGTTACAGGTAGTAAGGCAACGTTCAAGCATCGTCAGGTCTTCACGCTTTCCAATGGCTTGAACACATGCCGCTGCAACCCGAAAGCGCTCGATGGTCGTGTCTCGTTCCAGCCACCGCTGCATGATTGATAGAATCTGCTCACGAGGCATATTCTGCTTTTCCATGGCTGCAAGCCAGATATGCTCGACAGCCCAAACAAGATGATGATACTTACTGTTATCTTTATCTTCGGCATACGCATCGAGTTGGGCAAACAAATCGTCATCTGTTGGGTGAAACCGCCGACGGTCGTTATCCGAGAGGTAAGGATAGAGATGCTCTTTACTCCATTCCGGTATCCCAAGTCGTTGGCAGGTATCTGCCATGTAATACAGTTCACGCTCACCGAGATAACGCGCGAAAGGCAACAGCCTTTCTAAATGTTCAGGTTGCATCCGTATCGTTTGTCCGTTAAGCCTCTTATTCATGCGCATCATCACATGCTCAAACACGGGAACCTCTTCGGGGTAGTCTTTGATGCTCTCTGCAGCCAACACGTGGCATCTCGGCGTCCCGATTAATACAGCGGTCTGGATAAACAACGGACTATACTGTAAAGATTCCCAATGGGCATCGAGTAGCGCTTCCGCATCAGACGCCGGTATCAAACACAGTAGACTCGCAAGATGGTAACCATCATTGCCAAAAGCACCTCCCCCTCTACTATATTGCTTTGGCGCATGCTCTACGAGCGTCGTCATATATCTCTCAACCTCTTCCCGTATGGCATCACACCACACCGGATAGACACAATCAAGCCGATAACGCATATTTGGCAGAATGGTTAATAATTCAGGAATGACACTCGTATCACCTAATCGCACCCGTGCCCAAACCACTTGGGTAGCGAGCGGTGAGTCTGCTGGTATGCTGCGGAGTAATTCGATATCGTGCGGCATTAGTCCAGTTAGCCAGAAGCGAAATGCAATTTCCCTCTCCTTCACAGGCCGTGTCGTTTCAAGCCACGCCGCTTGAAGGTAACGGCGTGATGTTTGCGAGATACGGTGAAAGCCATGAGGCGCATCGCACCATTTGTCGGTCAGCGAAGCAACCCACGGAGAAAACCTGCCTTTTTCCTTGTCGTGTGCGGCAATCGCTGCGGCCTCTCTGATAACGAAGTCGAATGCTTGAGGGTTATCGTAATGCTCAAGCATTAACGCGATAGGCCAACGCAGCGATTCATGAACATCACCGAAGTGAATCAGGTACTGAAGTACGATATCGCTAATTCCGCGTATAAATGCGAATTCTAGTCTATCAGCCACACGTGTCCGGTCAGACATCCCGCCCTCATCTTCTTCGCCGGACATCGCTGCCCAGTATGCCATAAGCGGGTCGAGTATGAGATTTGGTGTATCGCCGCAGCATCGTGCTGCAGCCCATATCGTAACTGCGAGCATCTCATCTTTTTCCTGCGCATTCGCCCAGCAAGTGCGAATACCATCTTTGAGATGGTCATCACCGAGTAATCCAGCGAGTGAAAGCAGCCCGTAACGCAACGTATCATCGATGGCGCTATCGGAGAGCAACGCCTTCATCTCGCGGCGAAGTTGTTCTTTGTGGTGATGCCTCGCTTGGTCGAGTAGTTCATCGAACTCGTGTGATGCGCTTGCCGCGTGAATCCCATTTGTGCAGTATGCCGCCCCGCTCGCGGCACAACCGTTTCGGAGCCGTGCCAGTTGAATAAGGTGTGACTGCATGTTGAAGTGCTGTGAGATGTCTAATATGGCATCAGCATCAGTTTCCATCATTGTCCAGGCAGCAATTGTAATGACAGCTTCTGGTATTAGCTTTGTCGCCACCGTACTGGCAGCCCACGCATGTGCTGCCGAAAGTATGGCTTTGTGAAAAGATGTGCGTGGGTTCGAACCGATAGCTTGAATGGCTTTAAAGAGCGCAATGGGTGCATGCTCGCATACGCTATCAAGCAAGGATGGTTCACCGTGAAACTTGACGAGTGCTTCCCCAAGTGCGTCATTGAAATACGGGTCCCAAATCGGCTCACAATCAAGGTTCCCCGCGTTTAACACCGCTAGAATTGCCTGTGCGATATAGTAATACAGAATACGGTCATGACGGAATTCAAATTGGGCACGACTTGATAACCGGCAAAGATTCCCGTGTTGTACGAGCTTCCGTAGCGAACGGAGAAGAGCGGGTGATTGCAGCAGCCACTCATCAATTTCGTGCCATGTCGGATGAACACAGCGGTGAAGCAACATCTCACGAGCAAGCGCAGATAATGCATCAAGATATTCATGGGCAAATATGGTTTCGCCTTCATGCTGAACCAGCTCATCGGCCATCATACGAAGATAGCGCTCCAGCACGTTTTCTGCCAACACTGCCATGGCATCATGGTGCGGCACGGTGAGCAATTTGCCAAACAATCCTATTAAGATGGGGTCATTCCCCATCTTCTGGGCTAACACTGCTGCTTCCGCTGGGGTGATATCTTTCCCTGTTTGTGTAACGCAATGGTGCACTGCTGCCGTGCCTTCTGCAGTAGACATCGCACCGATATAGACCGTCTCTATCCAGGGCTGGTTCTCGTTGGAGTGGCTAAACTCACCCCATACCTTTGGCCAGAGGGGTGTCACGACGAGAAATGGTGCCTCACCGATACCTTGCTTGGCAGCTTCCGTTGTCACCCGCGGTTGCATCCACGCCAAGAGCCGGCGAAGGATGCGTGAGGGAAGATTCACGCGGTTGATATCATCAATCACCAGCATCAACGGTTGGTCAGTGGGCAGAAGGCTGAAAGCGCGCTGACCAGCATTAGGAAGCAAAGAAGGACATAGTCGAAGCAAAACTTGCTTCACGGCATCGTGTAGCGACACCGCATCATCAAGAATCTCTGCTGGAATCCATAATCCGACTCCTCCAGCGGCTACATGCCGCTGGAGGAGCAGATAGGCTTCAGTGCTTTTGCCAAAGCCTGATTCGCCGATAAGCAAACAGATACGGGCATTGCCGGGAGCACCCTTCCCCTCAATGCCATATGCAATGTCACGCGGTATCCAGGTATCAGGTGATGAGAGTAGTTCGTGTTGATACGCCTGTAAGCTATCTCGCGAGAGTTGGCGCAACAAGGGGAACGAGAGCATCTCGGCATCAATGCCCAGATAGTGTTTACGTAACCAATGACCATCGGGCTTGTTATCAAGATACCCCGCAATGCGTGATTGCTCCCAGATATCTAGCGCGACGCCTGCAACAGCGGCCAAACGAAATGCCTCTTTGGTTACGGCTTGTGGTGGCCGTTTGTTTGTTGAAAGCACCACAGTAAAAAGAGCATTTGGCACTGCCTGACGGATTTCGTCGGCTTCGTGAAGGGCTTTCACCAAGTCACCAGGCTCTTGCTGCCGTCGTTGCGGCACGGCAAGCCACTTTCGTGCTAATTTATCGCGCTCGATAGTGGTGTGCTCAACGAGGATGTAACGAGGTGGTGAACTACCTGGCACACAGCAAAAGCCATCGAGCGGTGACCGTACCGTTTCGCCTTCAGCATTCGTGCCCAAATCCATGATGGCTTCATATTCAGGTTTACTGTTTCGGAGAACGGAAGTGACGAGAAGCTCGAAGCGTCCTCTATCTGTCATATTCTCAAGAGCTTGAGCGGTGTTCACCGGAAAACTCCAAGTCAATCTACGAGGTCTGCCATAGAAAAGCTTATTGCCTTCATTCCTTCGCCACTGATAATCCGAGCACCTCCATCACTGCTGCCGCCTCAATGAGTTCCACGTACCGACAGAGTAACGGGAAGTGTTCCAGGCTTCTGATATACCGCCAGATACGCCGTTCGTGTTTCATCTGCTGCCAATCGCGCAGGACGGCATCAGGATTCACCTCCTGCGCAAGGTGTGCACCGACCATCAGTTTCGCCACGACGCGCAGGCTCGCGGATAAACTGTCCGAGCAATACAGGCCAATCCTATCGCACGTCGCTTCGCAATGCCGGCTATGCCACCGTCGCAGCCACGGACACCAGAGGCAGGCTAACTCAACTAGGAGATGCATGCGGTCAAGGTGGCCGTCAACATGATGGCCAAACTCATGGCCGAGGAGAAAGGTGAGTTGCTGGTGTGCCGAGTCGTCGGTCAGTATGCCATCGAGTATGGCACTGTACAATACCACCACCCGTCGCCGGGCTAGCCAGATGGCCATGGCATTCCACACGGTCTCATGGAGCACATAGACGTCAGGAATCGCTGTTAATTGCAACCGCTCGGCGCACTGGGTAACGGCGTGATACAGCGTGGGGAGTTGGTCTGGCCCGACGCGGATGCCTTGCGTGCGCACCATATGCGGCGAGAGCGCGTCTATCGTGCCGGCGAAGACACCAATCCCTATCAGCGTAAGCACGGCGCACACCCATCCACATATCGCCCAGAGCCACCAGGCGATACCGAGCCACACGAGCACTGCCACGCTGGTTACCACCAAGCGTGAACGCTGTTCCCGCGGGTCACGCAGCGCCCGGAGAAGGGCACGGGCTTCGGCAGACGATGGTTTGGTTTCCGGCAACGGCGGTGTGTGCTGGTCTAGCATTCGCGCCTCCTCTTCGCGTGACGGCATGCGTAGGTGGCCCCTATCACTCCCAGCCTGGTGATTTCTCCCACCGCGGGCGCTATCGACTTTCCACGGGGGTATTGCCCACACCGGCCTTGCCACCGTTCTCGTCGTCTCCCCCGATGCCGAGCGTCACGCGCGAATGCGCCGTGTATGCCCACACGTGCCCCACAGCGGCGCGCTGACCAATGATGCGGGCAATACGGCGATGGTACTGTTATCGCCGCTGTGCGCCCGCACGTCGCCTATTTATCCCTGTGCAGTTCGCGTTCCTGCTTTTACCATCCTTTACCGTGGCGGTAACGGCGGTTCCTGTATCTTTCCCGCAGCTATCTGGGCGAAGATGGCCTCGACCACCGCATCTGGCGACACGGCGTCGGTTTCATAGACCGCAGAGCGGTCGCCACGCATCAGCGGGATGCGCGCTTGCTCCTCGGCCATCCAGGTGTCCGGCAGGCTCCGCACGCCGTCTTCCACCAGCGTGTTGATGCGCCAGTCCGCGATGTCCTGCGCTTCCTCGTTACCGGGGAGGTATTGCGCCGTCAGGCACAACCCGTGGCCGATGCCATGCGCCCACACGCCCGCGGCCTCGTAGTAGTACTCCCCGGTCGGCTGATTGAAGCGAAGCGCATATTCGACAAAATACTGCACGCGCATCTTCAACTCCTATTCCGGCCAGGTGGCAATGCCGCGACGCACGTTGTCACGCACCTCTGCATCAATGCGCGCCAGCCGCTCCGTATGTTTAGCGGCGAACGCTTGCCACCGCTTCCACTGCCGTTCCGCGTGGACGTCCTGGCCTGGCACAGCGCCTTTTGTCGTCAACCATTTCCACTTCAAGCTCCCAGTCCTCGGAAGAGATGTGGACGATTTTGAGCATGTGGATACCGTAGGGGTTCTCGTCATACCCCATGTCCCACAGCGACACAAACGCTGCAGCCTCATCTTCTGTGATAACTTCGATACGCGCCAGTGTCCACCACGACGTGTAGAGGCCATCCGGCCAGACCGATTCCACCTGACACCCGTGCTCTGAAATGGTGGCCAGGATAGTCGCCAATGATGCTGTCTTCATATCATAGCTGCCTTGCCGTCGGCACCACGACGCGTCCATGCACCGGTAACGCTCTGCCGCCGTGCCGTGCTCACTCTCCGGTTTGCTCAACCACGGCAGGAGTGAGTTCCAGCACCCGCATGGTGACGCTCTCGACCAACACGCCGTGTTCAATCAACAAACCAAGAAACTGCCGCCCGGTAATCAGGTGAATGGGGGCTTTGCCGGGAGCCTGGGCTTCCGCATAGGCACCGGCACTGTAATCGCTGGTGGTGATAAACAGGCCGTGCTCCTCTGCGGCCAGGCTCCCGCGGAGATGCTGAATATCTGGGGCGTGGATGTTGGCCTTCCAGCGTTTCACTTGAATGGCATACCGCAGCCGCAGCAGCCCCCCGCAGGCCACCAATACCCCGCGCACATCCACCCCACCATCCCCGCTCTTCGCGGTGACCACCACATCTTCAAAACCCAGGCACTGCAATAACTCCCCGACCAGGTCTTCAAACGCTGTCGCAGGTTTCATGGTCTGCAGGTGGGTGAGGAGTTGCTGGCGGATGCTGGCGTTATGCGCTTCAATCTCCCAGGTGATGCCTTTCGGCTGCCAGGTGGACAGCCCATACATCCCCTGCCCGTGCTGGATGAAGCGCGGGAGTTCACCACGGCTAGTGGCGGTCGCGATTTCTCTGGTTAACTGCGCGTTCATTGTTGCCGCGGGCGTCTGCCCTTTCGTTTG
>JAKIYB010000710.1 GCA_022708765.1 Armatimonadota bacterium
GCCGGCTTTCACGAGGTGCATGACCACGCCGGCATGGGCGGCATGGAGAGCGCCGAGCACGTGACCCCGACGGTGCTGCAGTGGCTGCGGCAGAACGCCGCGCGCGACGACTGGTTCCTGCATGTGAACTACTGGGATCCGCACACGCCATACCGCGCGCCCGCCGATTTCGGCAATCCCTTCGCCGGCGATCCGCTGCCCGCCTGGCTCACGCCCGAGGTGCTGGCGGAACACCGGAAAATGGTCGGCCCGCACGGCGCGCGCGAGGTGAGCATGTATCACAACAAGCCGTGGGACGGCTACCCGCGCTACCTGGGCGAGATCGCCGACATGGAGGACATGCGCCACTTCATTGACGGTTACGACTGCGGTATCCGCTACATGGACGACCACATCGGCATGCTCTTCGAGGAGTTGGAGGCGCACGGCGCGCTGGATGACCTGGTCATCATCATCAGTGCCGACCACGGCGAGAATATGGGTGAGTTGGGCATCTACGGCGAGCACGGCACCGCCGACGGCATCACCTGCCGCATCCCGATGATCATCCGCGGGCCGGGCATATCCGCCGGGCACGTGGACAATGGGCTGCACTACAACCTGGACCTGGCCCCCACTCTCGCCGAACTCCTCGGCCAATCACCGCAGCCGGCGTGGGATGGGGAAAGCTACTTGCCCGCGCTGCGCGGCGACGCCTGCGGCCGCGATGAGTTGATCCTCAGCCAGTGCGCGCACGTCTGCCAGCGCTCGGTGCGCTTTGGCCCATGGCTCTACATGCGCACCTACCACGACGGCTACCACCTTTTCCCCCAGGAAATGCTCTTCAACCTGGCGGACGACCCGCACGAGCAGCACAACCTGGCGGCGGCGCGGCCCGACCTCTGCCGCGAAGGCGCCCACCGCCTACTCGGTTGGCACGACGCCATGATGGCGACCCAGCAGGACGCCGTGGACCCGCTGTGGACCGTCATGCGCGAAGGCGGCCCCCTCCACGCTCGCGGCGCGCTGCCGGAATACTGCACATATCTGGAGCAGTCGGAACGCGGCTGGGCGGTGCCGCTGTTGAAGGAACGGCACCCCGGGGAGTTTGCGAAGTAATCTGCGCGAAGGATTCACCGATGGCCGCCCGTGAAATCGAATGTCCGGACTGTGGGAAACGCCTGTCGGCGGGGACGACGGCATGTCCCCGCTGCGGGTCTCCCATGCTTGGCACGATGACGCTGAATGATCTGATGCACGATGAGAGCTTCAACCCATCGCGCTTCGATTTGCGCAAGCTGCGCTGGCCGCATCTGCTGATAGCGACAACACTCGTCACAGGCATTATTCTGCTAAGCGCCTGGCCGGATTTTATGCATGACCGCGCGCCTGTTGATCACGACATGCCACTGATCATCCTCGGCG
>JAKIYB010000711.1 GCA_022708765.1 Armatimonadota bacterium
CCCGGCCTGACGGCCACCCCTCCCCCGGTCGCCATCCTGGCTGGGAGAGGGGAACGACACTGAAAGTGGAAAGGGCATTTCCTATTTTGGCCAGTTGTGGTTATATTATTGTTCAGCGACGTTGTCTCCCTGGCGTACCCGCGAAATTCGCCGACAAGGAACTTTCCGATCGGCGCGGAATATACAGTCCGGGGAGGATACCCGATGCGACCGAGTGTGCTGGCGGTGATCTGGATGGCGGCCGGCGGGCTGTGCCTGTTGGCGGCGCCGCTGTGGCCGGCGTTGCTCTGGCTTGGCATCGGCATTGACTCCCTGCTGGCGCTGCTGCTGGTGACGGACCTGTTCCTGCTGCGCCGGGCGGAGGCGCTCGTGGCGCGCCGCGAGCACGAGGACATCCTCTCGCTGGGCGCGCAAAACCTGGTCACGCTGGTGGTGGAGAATCCCACCGCCTTTCCCTTTCGGCTGGCGCTGCGCGATGCCGTTCCCGACCAGGCGGAAGCCGACCGTCCGCAGGCCGCGGGCGCGGTGGCGCCGTTCGGCCAGTTCACCGCCAGCTATCACCTCACCCCGCTGCGGCGCGGCGCCTATCTCTTCGGTGCGCTCACCATGCGCGTGAAAACGCCGCTGGGACTGTGGGTGGGACAATACGCCCACGCCCAGGACGACACCATGCGCGTCTACCCGAACATCCAGCAGACGAAGCAGCAGCATCTCCTCACTCGCCAGCAGCGCACCCGGCAAATGGGGCTGCGCGCCATGCGCCTGCGCGGGCAGGGGATGGAGTTCGAGTCGCTACGCGACTATCTGCCGGACGACGAACTGCGCCGGGTGGACTGGAAGGCCAGCGCCCGTCGCGGCAACCTGGTTACGCGCGAATACGACATCGAGCGCAGCCAGCAGATCATGATCGTGCTGGATCTCGGCCGCGCCATGGCCAGCCACCTGGACTACATGACGAAGCTGGACCACGCCATCAACGCCGCCGTGCTGCTCACCTACGTCAGCGCGCAGGCAGCCGACCGCGTGGGGGTGATGGCCTTCGCCGACCGGGTCGAAGCATTCATGCCACCGGGCAAGGGCGCCGGGCAACTGCCGCTGGTGCTGGACCAGCTCTATCCGCTGCAGCCGCGGCAGGTGGAGCCGGACTACCGCGGCGCCTTCACCCACCTGGCGCACCATGTGCGCAAGCGGTCGCTCATCATCATCTTCACCGACCTCATTGACCCCGATTCCTCCAAACGGCTCATTGACAGCCTGGCGCTGCTGCACCCGCAGCATTTGGTGCTCTGCGTGGCGCTCAGCGACTACGAGCTGCGCGGCATCGTCACCGGCATGCCCGCCAACCAGACCGGCCTGTACCAGCAGGCGGTGGCCGTCTCGGTGATGGAG
>JAKIYB010000712.1 GCA_022708765.1 Armatimonadota bacterium
GGTGCCCGCCGCTCACTACTTCATCGGTGGCGTAAAGGTGGATCTGCTGGGTCGCTCTTCGGTGCGCAACCTCTACGCGGTGGGCGAAGTGTCCTGCACCGGCGTGCATGGCGCCAACCGCCTGGCCAGCACCTCGCTGCTGGAGGCTATCACCTGGGGCACGAAGGCCGGCGAGGACGCTGCCACCGCATGCGCCGATCCTTCCGATCCGCGCGCCAATCACGTGGCCCCCTGGCATGACACCGGCCTCACGGAATCCATTGACCCCGCGCTCGTGGTGCAGGACTGGATGAACATCCGCACCATCATGTGGAACTACGCCGGCATCGTGCGCACGACAAAGCGCCTCTATCGCGCCGTCGCCGACCTGAACTACCTCTCCCATCGCATTGAGAACTTTTACCGCGAAACCAAGCTCTCCGACCCCCTCGTCGGCCTGCGCAACGCCATCGAAGTCGCCCAACTCATCGCCGGCGCCGCCTTCCGTAATCAGAAAAACGTGGGGGTGCATTACCGGGTAGATTGAGACGCATCGCACCCGATTTCGTCACACTGGAGGTATCATCATGGCGTTGCCGTTCCGCTTTCATGCGCGCACACCGCGCGCCCGCGCGTTGGCAGGATTGCTCACCGGCGTGCTGTTTATCCTGAGCATCGCGTTTGCCGCCGGCGTCACGCCGCAGGACGCACTGGCGCTATTGACCGCCGGCAACGCGCGGTTTACAGAAGGCAAGGCTATCCATCCGAACTGCGCGAAGGCGCGAATCACCGAGACGGCCGCAGGTCAGCAGCCTTTTGCCGTGGTGCTGACCTGCGCGGATTCCCGCGTGCCGCCGGAGTTGATCTTCGACCGCGGGGTTGGCGACCTCTTCGTGGTGCGTACCGCCGGGAATGTCATTGATCTCGTCGTCATCGGCAGCATTGAATACGCGGTCGAGCATTTACATACGCCGCGGGTCATCGTCATGGGGCACACGCGTTGCGGCGCGGTAACGGCGGCGGCGGAGCACGGCCACACGGACGGTTCCATCGGCGCGATCCTCGAGTGCATTACCCCGGCGGTTGACGAAACAAAGAAGCAGATTCCCAAGCTGACAGGGGATGCGTTCCTCGACGCGGCTGCTGAGGCCAATGCTCGCAGGCAGGCAAACGAGCTGCTGCGGCAAAGCCCATTGCTTGCCGACGCGGCGCGCAACGGCACCGTGGTGGTGTCCTGCGCGATGTATGATGTGCGTTCGGGCAAGGTGACGATGAGCGCCGTGCCGGTTGTCGTGCCCCCCGCGCGGTGATCGGCGCGGATTGTCCCCTGCCGTTCATCCTGCTATACTGCACCCGATTAATCCGCGGGAGAGTAAACCGATGACCCTCATGCCCATTGAGC
>JAKIYB010000713.1 GCA_022708765.1 Armatimonadota bacterium
GGGGAGGCGGTGAAGGTCCGCCGCCGCGATGGGGGGCTGCCCGCGGTGGGCGAAGCAGCCGGTCAGGATGAACGGCAGGATCAGCGCGCCGGCGCGCGTGATGAGGTGAAAGGGGAAACGCAACACAGCAAACCTCCGCAACGGGATTGAGGGGGCAACGGTCCGGCGCGGAGGGATTCGGGCAGGGGCATGCCGACAGCGTCGCGCCCAACAGACCCCCTGGAATTTATGCAGTCGGCGGTTGGAAGATCCTCCCGAGAATCCCGGCGTCAGCTGAGCATCGCAATGAAGACGCCGGCGGCGACGGCGGTGCCGATGACGCCGGCGACGTTGGGCGCCATGGCGTGCATCAGGATGTAATTGTTGGGGTCGTCCTTGAACGCGACCTGCTGGCTGACGCGGGCGGCCATGGGGACAGCCGAGACGCCGGCGCTGCCGACCAGGGGGTTGATCGGGTCCTTGCTGAACTTGTTCATCAGCTTGGCGAAGAGGATGCCGCCGGCCGTCGCGATGGTGAAAGCGAACGCGCCCAGGGCGAAGATCACAAGGACCTCGGTATTGAGGAACTTCTCCCAAGTGGTGGCCAGCCCGACCGAAAAGCCAAGCAGGACGGTGACGGAATCGATGAACGGGCCGCCGATCGTCCGGGCGAGGCGATCAGTCACGCCCGACTCGCGAATCAGATTGCCCAAGAAGAGCATGCCGAGCAGGACCATCGCCGAGGGAATGAAAAGGCAGGTAATCAGGAAGCCGATGACCGGGAACATGACGCGCAGCTGTTTGGAGACCTCGCGCGGGGGCTTCATGCGGATCATGCGTTCCTTGCGGGTCGTCAACAGGCGCATGACGGGGGGCTGGATGACCGGGACGAGCGACATGTAGCTGTAGGCGGCGATGGCGATCGCGCCGAGCCAGCCGGGCGCCATGCGGTTGGCGATATAAATCGAAGTGGGGCCGTCGGCGCCGCCGATGATGCCGATGGCGGCGGCGGCGGCCTCGGTGATGTAGATCCCCTCAATCTTGTCGCCGATGAGGACCGCGCCGAGGAACGTGACGAAGACGCCCAACTGGGCGGCGGCGCCGAGCAGGATCAGCCTGGGGTTGGAGATCATGTAACTGAAATCGGTCAGCACGCCGATGCCCATGAAAATCAGCGGGGGCAACACTTCATGGGAGACGAGGAAATAGATCAGGGCGAAGGTTCCCTCGGGATGGCCCTCGGAGCCGGTGGCATAGACGCTGATCGCATCGGTCGGGTCGAACGGCATGTTGCCGACGATGACGCCGAAGCCGATCGGGACGAGCAGGAGCGGCTCGAAGCCCTTGGCGACGGCGAGCCAGACCAGCACCATGCCGATGCCGATCATCAGCACCTGCTGC
>JAKIYB010000714.1 GCA_022708765.1 Armatimonadota bacterium
GCGATCAGCATAAAACTGGCCGGGAACGTCAAACTGCCGTGCGCGCGGCTGATGGTGACGGTTTTGTCTTCCATCGGTTGGCGCATCACTTCCAACACGTGGCTATTGAACTCCGGCAGCTCGTCGAGGAACAGCACGCCGCGATGCGCCAGGCTGATTTCGCCGGGTCGCGGCCAGTTGCCCCCCCCAACAAGGCCGGCATTGCTGATGGTATGGTGCGGCGCTCGAAAAGGCCGGATTTGAATCAACGGGGTGTCTGCCGAAAGCTGATCCGCGACGCTGTAGATGCGTGTCACTTCGAGGGCTTCTTCCAGCGAGAGTCGCGGCAGGATGCCGGGGAGCGCGCGGGCCATGAGCGTCTTGCCCGCACCGGGCGGCCCCACCATCAGAAGGTTATGCCCGCCTGCCGCCGCCACCTCCAGCGCGCGCTTGGCGTGTTCCTGCCCCTGGATTTCGGCGAAATCTACTGCAGGCGGCGGAGGCAGTTCGGTGTAGTGCTCTGCCGGAGAATAGGGCGTGATCGGCGCAAACCCTTGCAGATGCGCGACCAGACTCGCCAGCGAGGCGACCGGGTAGACCTGCAAGCCGGGAATCAGCGCCGCTTCCGCCGCATCGTGAGCGGGGACGTACAGTGTGGTGCTGTCGCTGTGCCGGGCCATATCCGCCACCGGCAGCACGCCGCGCACGTGACGCAGCGTTCCGTCGAGCGAAAGTTCGCCCATCAGGATAGCGCCATCGAGCACGTCTGGCGGCAGTTGCCCGCTGGCCATCAGAATGCCGATCGCAATGGGCAGATCGTAAGCCGGACCTTCTTTGCGCAGGTCGGCAGGGGCCAGGTTGATGGTGATGCGTTTGTCGCCAGGGAACATCAGGCCGCTGTTGCGGATAGCGGCGCGCGTGCGCTCGCTGCTCTCGCGCACGGCGGCATCCGGCAGGCCAACGAGTGTCATAATACCGGCCTGCCCACTGCGGCGCACGTCAACTTCTACCTCGACGGGCAAGGCTTCGAGACCCAGTACGGCGGCGCTACCGATTTTTGCCAGCATCGTTGTGCCTATTTGACGACCACGTGCGCGTCTGGGACCAGTTGCTTGCGCAGTGCCTGAAACTGCTGTTCCAGAGCGATGAGGTTTTTCTGCGCTTTTGGATCACTATGATTCATCCGGTGCCAGGCAAAGGCAGCCTCGGATATTTTGAGATGGTAGCGGTTCATTGTCCACCAGCCCTTCACGTTACCGCCGAAAAGCATCCTCAGGCGCGCCTTGCGACGTTGGAACGTCGATTTCAAAATCTCGATTTCGGCCGTGGGGATGATGTTCAATCTGGC
>JAKIYB010000715.1 GCA_022708765.1 Armatimonadota bacterium
CTGGGGCAGTTACGACCGAAGCTGGCTTATTGGACTGTCAGTGCCCGCCGGCAAGCACGACCTGCTGGTGAAGGAGCTGCGCTACCCGACGGGCTGGACGCGGCCATTCACACCAGTCATCGAAGGCGTGACGCGAGAGAGCGCGAAATGAACGGTTCGCGTCCGAACATCATCTTCATCCTCGTGGATGATATGGGATACGGTGATTTTTCCGCCTTCAATGACGGCCGTTCCAACACGCCGACGCTTGACGCGCTACTGCGGGAAAGCGTGTGCTTGACACAGCAGTATACCGCATCGCCAGTGTGTAATCCGTCGCGGGCCTGCCTGCTGACGGGACGGTATCCGCACCGCACCGGCTCAATTGATACGCTGGAATGGCGCGGGCTGGAGCGGCTGGCGCTGCGCGAGCGCACGCTGGCCGACATGCTGAAGGCGCATGACTACACCACCGGGCTGGTAGGCAAATGGCACCTGGGGGCGTTTGACCCGCGGTACAAACCCACCCGGCGCGGTTTCGACGAGACGAGACGGTTTGTTTCCGCGGCGGCATGCATGACTACTACGACTGGCGGCTGGAATACGGCGAAGACGTGGTGCGACGTGGCGATGGCCGCTACCTGACTGACGTCTGGGCCGAGGAAGCCATCGCCTTCCTGGAACGCCATAAGGATGATGAGCCGTTCTTCCTGCACGTCACTTTCAACGCTCCGCATACGCCGCTGCAGGTACCGGAAGAGGAGTTCGCCCTCTTCGCCGACCGGGACGATATCAACTGGGGCGTGAAGACGCTCTATGGCATGATTCACCGTATGGACAGCGGCGTCAGCCGTATCCTTGAGACGCTGGACCGGCTGGGCTTACGCGACAACACCATCGTCTTCTTCAGCAGCGACAACGGCCCGCAGTTCGGCGGCGCGGGCGACCACCGGCTGAATCGCTTCAATTGTGGCTTCAACGGGGCAAAGGGCGTCACCTACGAAGGCGGCATCCGCGTGCCGATGTTCATCCGCTGGCCGGACGGCGGCCTGAGCGGCGGGCGCGAAATACACGACATGGTGCATTTCAGCGACTGGCTGCCGACTATCCTGGCGATGACCGGCGCGGAACTGCCTGAGGACAATCGTCCCCTTGATGGCGTCAACGTGCTGCCGCTGCTGCGTGGCGAGGAGGGCGAGAACTGCACGCGGCGCTGCTGGCAGTGGAACCGCTACACCCCGCTGGTCGAGTGCAACGCAGCCATCCGCGAGGGCGACTGGAAGCTCGTGCGCCCCACGATCCCCCAGGCCATGAACATGCCGGACCTCACGTGGTGGCGCATG
>JAKIYB010000716.1 GCA_022708765.1 Armatimonadota bacterium
CATGCTCGGATAGCCAACGCCGCCAGACGCGGAAAAGACCCGCGAGACGACTGCGAGGCGTTTTGAGATAGTTTCTATGCTCTTTGATATTTGAATAGCGCTATGTTCAGTATCCGGTTGGTCTGCTCGAACCGGTGCGTCCCCGCGGAGGGACGCCTGGCCGCATGGCCTCGCAGGGGGGGTATTCAGTGCCCGCATTCTCCGCCATAGCGCTATGCATTTGTCAAAGAGCATTATGGCCAGACGGACGGACGCGTCCTCACCCTTGCCGTCCCACAACAGTATGCCACCCTCCGTGTCTCTGGGTTTCTGGGTTTCACATCCTTCTTCGTTACTCGTCGCCCTCAATCCTCGCCCTTCGCGCCGTAATCGCCTTTATCACCGCCGGGTCGAATTTCGGCTGACGGTCGTAGGTATATAGCCCGTTCACTTCCTGCTCCACGTCGGTGAGCTGCGTGTAACAGAAGCCGCACATGCGCGGGTGGTCGAGGAGCACATCCGTCAGCGCCTGGTAGCGGATGATGAATTCTTCCTCGCTCGTCGGGCGGTTGCCATAGCCCCAGGCCTTCTCGTCGCGCTGGCCGGGATTCCACCAGATGCCGCCGTATTCGCTCACGAAATACGGCTGCCCGCGATAGGGCGCATCGTCCTTCGGGTGGTTGCGGAAGGGTTCGCCGCCCTCGGCGAAGGGGGCGTGACGCGCGGCGAGACTTCCCGGATTCTGGTCATAGTCGTGGCTGTCGTAGACGTCCGTCTCTACGTGCACGTAACCGCTGGTGTCAATCACCGGGCGCGTGGCGTCAATCGCCTTTGTCAGCCGGTATGTCTGTCGGAGCACCTCGCGGTCCTGCCAAGCCATCGTCTCGTTGAACGGGCACCAGCCAACAAGGGACGGGTGGTTGTAATCGCGCGCCAGAATCTCCAGCCACTCCGTCTGAAAACGCTCCAGAGCCGCCGGGTTGGCCACGTCCAGCCCCCAGTTCGCCATCTCGCCCCACACCAGGTAACCCAGTTTGTCCGCCCAGTAGAGGAAGCGTTCCTCAAAGACCTTCTGGTGCAGCCGCGCCCCGTTGAAGCCCATCGCCATCGAACGCTCGATATCCGCGCGCAGTTCGGCGTCACTCGGCGCGGTGAAGATGCCGTCGGGGTAAAAGCCCTGATCGAGGATGAGGCGCTGGAAGACCGGTTTCCCATTGAGTAGGATCGCCGGGCCATGCCAGTCCAGTGAACGCAGGCCGAAATAGCTCTCCACGCGGTCAATCTCGCTGCCCGGGCTCGTCAGCGTCAGTGTGAGATCGTAGAGAATGGGGGAACCCGGCG
>JAKIYB010000717.1 GCA_022708765.1 Armatimonadota bacterium
GGTGAAAGTGCGAAAAATATCCTACGTTATCGATCCGATTCTGTTCCTGGCGGATGCGGCAGGGAAAGTGCGTGGGCAATTCAGTCTAGTGAACGGCGATCCGTTTATATTCCTGGCTGATGCTGCTGGAAAACAGCGCGGGAAATTCTTCTTGATGAATGGTAATCCGGTTTTCTTACTGGCTGATGCAGCAGGAAAACAGCGTGGGACATTCTGCTTAGTGAATGGTAATCCGATCCTGAACCTGTCCGACGCGACGCAGAAGACACGGGGGGAGTTCAAGCTGTTGGCGAATGGTGATCCGAGTCTAGGTTTGTACGATGTGGAAGAGAAGTCCCGTGGGTCATTTTATTTGAATAATGGTGATCCGAGGCTAAGCCTGGCTGACGCATCCAAGAAAATACGCGGGTTGTTTTGCCTTGCAGATGGTGATCCAGGTCTGAACCTGCTTGATGCGACAGGGAAGGTACGCGGGACGTACGCCCTTATGGATAAAGGTGATCCGAATCTACTCCTGACTGATGCCACACAGACAATACGCGGAGCATTTTATCTCAAGAAGGAAGGCGATCCAAGGATAAACTTGTGTGATGCAGCAGGAAAACAGCGTGGAATATTCTGTCTGGCGAATGGTGAACCAAGATTAGCCCTTGCCGATACGACGGAAAAGGCACGTGGATTGTTTTTTATGGAAAATGGCAATCCGAATTTAGTTTTGGCTGATGCAGCTGGGAAGACTCGCGGGGAGTTCATTATGGATGGCGACAATCCGAAGTTAGGCTTGGCGGACGCGGCAGGGGAGACGCGTGGGGTGTTTCATCTGTTGAATGGTAATCCAAGTCTGTTATTGGCTGACACAACGGGACTGACACGCGGGGAGTTCACCATCGATGGCGCCAATCCAAGGTTGGGCTTGGTTGACTCGCAGGGGAAGATGCGCGGAGCGTTTTATTTGGAGAATGACAATCCGAATCTCATATTGGGTGACGCCACAGGGAAGATACGCGGATGGCTTAGGCTGATGAATGGCGAACCGAGTCTGACCCTGGGTGATGCTATGGGGAAACCGCTCTGGTCCGCCCCGTAAACAACGAAAGTTCCTCCAATGAAGGAATGCTGACCACAATATTGGGTCAATTGTCTCATGCTTCTGCCAGGGACGGTAGGAAGCTTGACGGACGATTGTAACAATATTATTGACCTCAGCAATCTCGGCAAGGCGGGAGTCGGTTGTGCCATGGATATTACAGTTCCGGCAAGCGCAGATAACGTAGGATATTTTTCGCACTTTGGCT
>JAKIYB010000718.1 GCA_022708765.1 Armatimonadota bacterium
TGGACCACATCGGCGGGTTTGATTCCTTCTTCCGCTGCACCTATAACCGCGAGGGCAAGCCGAACGTCATCTGGGGGCCGACGGAGAGCGCGCGCATTCTGCACCACCGTTTCCAGGGATTCATGTGGAATCTGCATGGCGGAACGGATGTTGCCTGGCGGGTGTGCGACGTAGACACGGAAACGGTCACCTGCACGCGCTTCGAATTGCGGGAAGCGTTTGCCGGCGCATACCCCGATGGCACATGGCCCTTCACCGGCACGCTCATCGAGGAAGAGGCCTACACGGTGGAGGCCATCCACCAGGATCACCACGTACCGTCGCTCGGTTTCCTCGTGCGCGAGCCGGCGAGGCGAAACGTAGACCGAACGAAGCTGGAGGCGCTGAAACTGCCGCCCGGCCCATGGCTGAAGCAGGTAAAGCATCCGGCGCCGGGGCAGGTGGAGATCGCGGTGGACGGCACGCGCTTCTCCGTGACGGAGTTGCAGGCGACGCTGCTTAGCGAGGCGCCTGGTGATTGCATCGCCTACCTGACCGACTTCCTGCTCGACGACGCCGCGATGGCGCGACTGGTGCCCTGGCTGTGCGGGTGCCGCATCCTCGTCTGCGAGAGCGCCTATCGCGATGCCGACGCCGACCTCGCCCGGCAGAACGCGCACGTCACCACGGTCCAGGCCGCCGAACTGGCGCGCCGGGCGGGGGTTGGCCGCCTCATGCTCATTCATCTCTCCGACCGCTACCCCCCGGAGACATGGCCGGAGTTGCTCGCCGAAGCTCGCGCCGTCTTCCCGCGCACGGAGTTTCCGCGCGGGTGGGACATCGGGCGGTAATACCGGCTCGCTGGATGGGAATATTCAGGATGAGGAGGTGAAGCATGTATGACTGGTGTTGCGCGAGGATGGAAAAGTTTCGCCGGTTGCCCACGCCGCTGCTCGTGCTCGTGGTCCTCGCCCGCTTTATCTTCGGTTTCGGCATGGGCGCCAGTCTTGCCGCGCCGCGTGGATCAACCTGGAAGCCGGTCGGCTGGACGCTGATGGTGTTGTCGGTGCTGCTGGCGCTGGCTGCCGGGAAAGACGTGCTGAAGGACTGACCAGGCGGAAGGATTCCGCTGCCGATGGGCGAAATATTGCGCCATGGATACCGATGGTTCGATGATCACACCCTGGGGCCGGTTGACGGTGAAAATCGGCGCCGCCGGATTGCGGCGG
>JAKIYB010000719.1:0-764 GCA_022708765.1 Armatimonadota bacterium
GCGCGTGTCGCTCGCCGGCGAGTGGCGCGGCCGCGCCGAACTCGTCCTGCCGCCACGGCCGCGCAATCCGCAGACGCCGAACCGCCCCAGCGTGCTCTACAACGCGATGATCCACCCGCTGATCCCGTTCGCGCTCCAGGGCGCCATCTGGTACCAGGGCGAGTCGAACGCGTCGCGCGCGGAGCAGTATCGGCAATTGCTGCCGGCGCTGATCGCCGACTGGCGCGGCCGCTGGGGCCAGGGCGATTTCCCGTTCCTCATCGTGCAGTTGGCGAACTACATGGAGCGCAAGCCCGACCCCGAAGAGAGTGCCTGGGCCGAGCTTCGCGAAGCCCAGGCCATGACCGCGGCGACCGTGTCGAACGTCGGCCTGGCCGTGACGATCGACATTGGCGAAGCGAAGGACATCCATCCCCGCAACAAGCAGGACGTCGGCACGCGTCTCGGGCTTGCCGCGCGTGCCATCGCCTACGGGCAGGAGGTGGCGAGCTCCGGCCCGGTGTTCCAGCGCCTGAACGTCGCCGACGGCAAGGCCGAACTGACGTTCGGGCACGCGGACGGCGGCCTGACCGTCAAGGGCGACCGGCTCACCGGGTTCGCCGTCTGCGCGGCGGACGGCCGGTACGTCTGGGCGCAGGCCGCGGTCCACGGCGACAACCAGGTGCGGGTCTGGGCGGAGCAGGTGCCGCAGCCGGTGGCCGTCCGCTATGCCTGGGCGAACAATCCCGACTGCAGCCTCTACAACGGCGCGGGCCTGCCGGCGG
>JAKIYB010000719.1:774-1108 GCA_022708765.1 Armatimonadota bacterium
CCAATGAACCGCCGAGCAGGAGTGCCTGCCGCCGGGGTTGGCGTCAGGGCGCTGCCATGCTTCTGCCGGGCGTGCCGGACGTCCTCTCGACCGGGGCACGGGCGCTGCGAAGGGATGGGCAAGGATCGCTCCGTTCCCCGGACGCTTCCGGTGCCGATCGGCGGTCGGTGCGGGGCATTGCCTTGCCGCGGCGCCGGAGTATGGTCTTGCCGGCAGGCTCGCATGGCGCAACCCGGTCAACACGAACTCGCGCATTCGGGCGGCGGCTCACGGCGTCGCGGCACGGCGCACACCGCGCTCGTGTTCGTTGCCATCGGCGTGGCGTACGCGCTGG